>NZ_SPHM01000047.1:0-23623 GCF_005844125.1 Pseudoflavonifractor sp. BSD2780061688st1 E11 | reverse complement strand
CACATTCAGAGCAGTTCCGCTTTACTCAGGACTGCTCTTTTTCCGCTCTGAATCTGATACTTTCCTGATGAATTATATCATAGATTGTAGAGAATCTCTCATCTATTTTCTATCTGCCCCTTCAATAAAAGGATTTTTATTAATTGATAGAATCTCCCACAATTCCAATGCCCTGTTAATAATTGGGAGGATTTCTTCTTTTCGATTGTTCAATAAATTGTCCATATGTTCTTTTTGCACATCGGTTAACTTTTTCGATGAATTCATCACATTACCATTTTCGTCTATTTCGATCTCTCCCGGATATAACGCCAAATATATGTTTTTATTCTCATCAATATTTATAGTAATGTCCCTGTCACCTTTGCGGGCAGTCAGCACAAAATTACCAGTGTCCAATTCATATTTGCCGATGCTTTTCGGTTCTACGAGATAATCAACATCGTTCTCTGTCAAGGCATAATATCCTTGATACCTTTCGATAAACTCCTCGTTTAATTCTTTTGTAAAACCGGCATTCTCCACTTTGTCATACATACGATTGTGTTGCATTTTACATACACCTATATAGATCCCGGCAAAAACTCCGACAGTTAAAATGCACGTTATTAAACCTATAAAGGCTTTTTTGTAAATCTTAAAGTGATCCATTCTTTTTACCATGAGCATATCCTCCTTTAACATCGTGTCGAGCGACACATCAAATTCATTGCTGATTTGAACAAGCGTTTGTAAATCAGGATAACTTTTTTCATTTTCCCAATTAGAAACCGTTTGTCTTGTTACATGGAAAATTTTTGCAAAATCTTCCTGTGTCATGTTTCTCTGTTTTCTTATTTCGATAATCTTTGCACCGATGTTCATTTTGTTACTTCCTTCTGGATTCATTATCGAGCTCATGGTTCAAAAAAGCCAGCAACTTACCTTTACACACCTAAAATACTTACGCAAAGAATCTTTGACAAGCAGAAAAATGCAGAACCGCACAGCCTTTCGGCCATGCCGCCCTGCATAAATAGAACTACTTCCTTATGGGTACAGTGCTTTTTCTTTTCACCTTATTTAATCGGCTGTCGGATAACCGTTTTTAAGTTTTCCGGCTTACACTTACGCACATCACTGAGATAAATCTCATGGTGATATCTTTGATCGGAAAAATCCAGTTCATAGCCTTGTTCTTTGGCATACCGCTCCATCTCCCGGACCGTCACCGGCTCATTATCATACGGACCGATATGCATACACTGGACGCATAACCCCTCATGGTAAGTAAAAAATTCCACTTTTGAAAAATCCATCTGCTTTTTCACACTTGCTTCTTGTATGGCCCAATCAAACTCCTCCCTGGTAACGAACTCCGGAAGGCGGATAAGAGAAATCCACTGAAATTGATCTTTCCGTGTGTAATCAACACCTTGCACTCCGTCCTGCCACCAGAATCCCTCCAGTGGCGGGACCACATAATCAAAGTATCCTTCTATCCTGTGTTTGCCCATCTTACTCATTTTGATGGTGTAAGCAATACTATACAGCAATCCGATTGCCGCCTTATAATCTCCTTCTTCTTCATTAGGATCCCCCATTCCTCTCACCGCCAGGAAGTTCATCTCAGGAACTTCCACAATCTGTGGTTTCCTGGGCGGAAGATAAAATTCCTTATACTCTTTTTTATAATCAAACGCCGTCATTCTTTTTTCCTCCCTCTCTTTGGTTTCTGTTCCGGAAGCGCATTCTTTAATCCGATGTAGAAATGAATTTCTGCATGTTCCATATCGTCATTTTGATACTCTTCAAAATCACAGAGATATGCTCTCGGGAGATCCATTTTCCAGATTTCCTGCCAGGCTTTTGAAATCTCTTCAGACGATGTACGCATATCGCATTGGATCACAAATTTCGCATACGGTCCTGCTGGAATTCTGCGAGTCTCATACCGGGGATGTTCCGGCTGATGTTCTACTGCATAACAAACCATTATCGTATAGTCGTCATCTGCATCTCCGGCATAGTCCGTATAAAGCCCAATGGCTTTTCCATCCGTCTTATCCTGTATCCTCTCATAGATTCCATCTGTGTAAAACTGACGCCATAGATCTCCGATCACCGCTCCCACATCGGGTGCATGATTATTGGTACGGGCAACAATTCCTACCACCACTTTTTCTTGTAAATTTACGATTTCATAATTCATGTTAAATGCTCCTTTCCGTTTGGTATTTTCATTCTATCAAACCAAACAGGACAACTGTTTGTCATGAATCTGCATATTGTTTTTGCAGTTCTTGTCCAAAGGAACTCAATTTTTTCCGGAGGAACGCCGGCTCCAAAAGCTCTGCACCGCCTTGAAAAGATAAAATCCAGCCAAGGATCGCATCCTCATCGGTAAATCCAAAAGAAAATAACAGTTTTCCATCTACCTGCTGAGTAAAACAACCAGGTCCGTATTCTTCTATCAACCGCCACCGATATTCCGGTACAATCAATGCTTTTACCAAATAGGTGTGCGGAAACACTGTTTCATTGGACAGATCCGGCAGTGGTGCTGCCTGTTTTTCAAAAGGTTCCTCCATCTGCAGTTCTGTCATCCGGTTCAGTTTAAATAATCGGTAATCTTTTCTTTCCCGACAATATCCCCAGACATACCAGCTGGCCCAGCGAAAAATCAGATAATAGGGCTCAATGAGCCGTTCACTTTCTCCCTTCGGGGCATAATAATGGAAGCTGACACACCTTTCGCACTCAATTGCCCCATGAATCAGTTCTATCTTTGGTGACAAAGCGGTTTTGCTCCAGGAAGAAAGATCAATCAAAATATGCTGTCCGCCCGGCATAAAATCAGAGGCACCAGCAGACAGCTTTTCCATCAGCTGCATATACCGGTTTGTACCACTTACACTGTCCAGACTGCGAAGACCTGCAAGAATCGCCTGCATATCGGTGGAGGTCAGCAGCGTACTGTCTATTTTATATCCTTCCATAATGGAGATTCCACCGTTTACACCCTGGGTCGTTACCAACGGGATACCGGCCTTGCACAAATCCTCAATATCCCGGTTGATCGTCCGTCTGGATACCTCAAACTTTTCTGCCAGATAAGGAGCAGTCACCTTATCCTTCTGAAGAAGGATGGATAAAATTCCAATCAGTCGATCTATCTTCATTTCCATCATCTCCTTTGCATTCAGTATAACTACGATCTATGACAATAGCATGTCATGTTTTAATGCAAAAGGCAACCAAAACGTACATTAAGAGTGGATTTATAATAAAAGAGCAGGAGGGACACAAAGCCCAATACGCCTTGTGTCCCTCCTCATATGCAGCATCGCTGCTATATCTGTTTTTTGTTAAAAGAACAGATACTGCTTATCATAATCAATAAAATGAAAGCAAGCGTTACAATGATAGAAACATAAAAATCCAATGGAACCCTCTCTGATGTAAGTAAAGACACACATCCTGTTGACAGTAAGTATGGATTGTACTCTTCAAGCTTCGGAAAAATATTCGCAAGCATAAGCACCCCTGCAAAACCGCCTGCTAAAAGAAGGGATCCATAAATACTGCCAGACAGAGCCCCTCCAAGAAGCATCATTGAAATTTCCAGTACGCCAAATAACCACATACAACATGCAGCAAAAATTATATTTGGTAATTCTCCCGGCAGTAAATACATTGTGTAAACCAACGTTATTACAAAACATATCAGATAGCTCACTGTCCATATGGAAATGATTGCTGTAAACTTTGAGAGTATGACCGTTTTTCGCGGCAGCCCCTTGGTCAGCATATTGATCAGTGTTCCTTTGGTAAGTTCATTTGACACGATACCGCTAAAAACAATGACAAAAAGAATAAGCTGTGTTGACATGTTTTTATAAAACTGTATCCATGAATCAACGGTATGCGGTTCACCAAGAGTAATCGTCATTCCTTCCGGCATAAACGACGAAAGAAGTTTCGGCATAATTTTTGCCGTAATCGGATTCAGCATACCGAAAAGTAAAAAAACTGTAGCAACAATAAGCAATTTATATGTTCTTATACTTTCAAGAAATTCTTTTTTCGCCATGGCAATGAACGCTCTCACTTCACCACCTCCAGAAACAGATTTTCTAACGTAGGCTCTAAAATTTCGACCTTTACCGGATAGATTTTTGTTTTATAAATAGCATCGTAAATCTGTCCTGCTGCCTCATCGATATTCTTTGACCTCAATATCACCGTGCAATCTGTACACTCCGCATTTTGAAAAAGCATACCAACACATTCATTCCCAGCAAAACGTTGCAAATCTTCCGGCGAACGGAATTCGATCTGCAGTGTGTCAAGACGATGGTTTTGTTTTAACTGAGAAAGGGTCCCATTTAACACTAAACTGCCATTGTTCAAAACTGCAACGTGATCACAGATCCGTTCTACATCAGACAGGATATGTGTTGAAAAAACAACGGTCGTTTTTCCTTTAACTGAGAGCAGTATGTCAAGAATTTCCTTTCGTCCAATCGGGTCAAGTGCGGAAGTCGGTTCATCGCAGATCAACAGTTTCGGTTCCGATAACAGGGCCTGTGCAATTCCAAGCCGTTGCTTCATCCCACGGGAAAAGCCCCCGATACGCTTGTTCGCTTTCTCAAGCCCTACCAGTGACAGAAGCTCTTCTGACTTTGCTTTTACTGCTTTTCGATCCAGCCCTGTAATCTCACCGCAAAGTGCCAGATATTCTTTGGGTTTCATATAACCGTAAAACTCAGGAACATCGGGCAGGAACCCAATATAACGATTGGTTTTGGTTTCGCCGTATGTTACCTCTTCTCCGCATACCGATATTTTACCGCTTGTTGGTTTCAGCAGACCTAATATCATTTTCATTGTTGTTGTTTTTCCCGCACCGTTTTGTCCCAAAAATCCATAAATTGTATTTTCAGGCACGGAAAGGCTAAGGTTATTGATAACATTGTGCCCGCCAAATTTTTTACTGAGATTCTCAATTTCTAAAATACTCATTCTTCACCTCTGCCAAAAACAAAATAGACAATCGGCCCGATGATCTGTACAAACAATACAACAACAATCCAGACAGGCTTATTGCCGAACTTGTAATGTGGATGCCTCAAAACGTGTATCAGTGCTGTTATTGCAAGAATCCATTCAATTATGATCAAAGGAATCAAAAAAGGAAGATATTCTACTAAAACATCCATAACGCTATCCTCCTAACACAGATGTAAGTTTTTCGACAATATGCCGATACTTTACATGATCAGCCAGTACCGAAAAGACCGGATTCTTCGCAACACCGTCAATGATGCCTTGCCTGACTGTTTTATCATCCCGCGGTGCATGAACACCTAAATCAAGCTCTGCCAACCACTCATCAATTCTGTCAAAAAAACGATCGCCGTGAAGTGATATTGGATAAGATATTCCTACTGCTAAATCACAATACTGTTGTAATGCCGCCAGTGCGTTGTCGGTGTCATTTTGCAAGGCAAAAACCGCAGCCACGTTTAAATATGCAGAAAGCATTGTGGCAGGATGTAACTCCGGTGCATGAAAAGTTTCAGAAAGACAATTAATCCGGTCAATGATATTTTTCGAGGCTTGTGCATCTGCTATCTCAAGCTGTAAAAGCGTAGTAAGACTTTGCATGATGTTTAAGAAATTTTGGTATATCTCAATTTGTAATATCTCTTTAGCCTTATCCGGCTTACCACTCATAGAATACCCCATTGACAAAATATGATTTTCATTCAGCACAGGCGTTTTTGCGTCTGCGAGTAATTCAATGGTTTTAACAGGTTCTTCCAAAATGATATAGCAGGTAGCTTCCATTACATTGCTCTTCCTGCACAATGTTAAATTATCGCTTTCTGTTTTTATTCGTGAAAACAGATCAATCGCTTCGCGGAGAATTTCCTGCTGCTGGCTTCCCTTTGCCAACATATAGTGATTCAGCAACAATGCACCGATTTGAAAAAGCAGAGGAAAACATGAAAAGTATTTTTTTCTGATTTCTCGAATTTCGTCCATCACTTGATCGAATGGTTTTTGAGCAAAATCATTGGATAACCGCAGATACAGTTTTTGTATGTCTTCTTTTGTCATCTGCGGCTGATAATTGATAAGCTCATCAACTGTAATATTAAAATACGA
Organism: Pseudoflavonifractor sp. BSD2780061688st1 E11; assembly: GCF_005844125.1. Classification (NCBI taxonomy): domain Bacteria; kingdom Bacillati; phylum Bacillota; class Clostridia; order Eubacteriales; family Oscillospiraceae; genus Pseudoflavonifractor; species Pseudoflavonifractor sp. BSD2780061688st1 E11. The sequence continues at coordinate 17,470 of NZ_SPHM01000047.1, read as the reverse complement.
AGCAAGCTGCGGGAGAAACGTAATATCAGGATAACTTTGTCCCGTCTCCCTTAATTAAAGATATTGTTGGGTAAAAAAGAAAGGTCAGTCGATTTTGCCGATGAAGCGGTAGTAGATTTCTACTTCCTGCTCACGGCTTCCGTCCTCGCCCTTGACAGCTTCGTGGACGGTTATTTTTTCAATTAGAGTGTTCAGAAGTTCGGCGGTCAGCTCCACAGGGTTGACATACTGTTTCATCAGGGCAATCCACTTTTCAGCATCCGCTGCGGTCTGTACGGCGGCTTCCATCGTTTCGTGAAGCTGTCTTATTTTTGTTTCAAGCTCCTTTTGCTCGTTCTGGTACTTCTCGGACAGCATATTGAAGTTATACTCGGTTATGCGTCCGGCAGACCAGTCCTCATACATTTTAGCAAACAGCCCGTCAACCTCGGCTTTACGCTTCTCTGCCTTTTTCAGCTCCGCAGCCTGCTTTTTCTTCGCAGAGTTTCTTTCCCTGTCGCTGGCATTGAGCAGGCGTTTCAGCAGCTTGTCCTCGTCTTTCTGTGCCAGCATAGACCAGTATTGCAGTCTTGCAAGCACATAGGCATACAGTACATCATAGCGGATATAGTGCATGGAACACTGGCGTAATCCCTGCCCGTTCTTGCTGCAATGGTAGTACCCGTATGGGTTCTTATTCTGCTTGTTTTCCCCATAGGCTAAAGACCATCCGCAGTCTGCACATTTTATCAATCCTGCGAAAATCTGTGTCGTACCGTTTCTGCGTTTCCTGCGTCTGCTTGCAATCAGCTCCTGAACTTTTTGGAACACTTCTTCAGAAATGATGGCTTCGTGGGTATTTTCCACACGATACCATTCTTCCTGCGGCTTCCGCACCTTTTTCTTGTTCTTGAATGAAATGTTGCTCTGCTTGTTGTGAATGCTGTGACCGATGTAGGTTTCCTCTTTCAAAATGCTCTTGACCTGTGCTATCGTCCACGCATAGGCTTTTTCTGCGGGCGCACCGGCGTAGATATTGGCGAAAGTCCCGTATCTTTCATAGTTCAGCCAGCCGGGGGTAGGTACTTTTTCCTCCACCAGAATCCGTGTAATGCTGGCGGCTCCACGCCCGTGTACAGCAAGGTCAAAAATCTTCTCTACAATCCAGCGTGTTTCCGGGTCGATCAGAAGATGACCTTTTTTGTCCGGGTCTTTTACATAGCCCAGCGGTGCATAGGCTCCATAGTGTGCGCCATTGGCAAATCTTGTGTGCATGGCAGCCTTGACCTTTTTGCTGGTCTGTCGGGCGTGCATTTCATTCAGGATGTTTAAGAACGGTGCAAGCTCGCTTTCTCCGTTGATGGTGTCCACATTGTCATTGATGGCAATGTAGCGTACTCCCTTGCTGGGGAAATAGATTTCCGTGTACTGACCGGTCAGGATATAGTTTCTTCCCAGACGGGATAAGTCCTTTGTGACAACGCAGTTGATTTTCCCGTCTTCGATGTCATCAATCATCCTTTGGAAACTTGGACGCTCGAAATTTGTCCCACTCCATCCGTCGTCAATGTACTCGTCTACAACGGTCAGCCCATGCTCTGCGGCATACTGTCTAAGCATCATGCGCTGGGTCTGGATACTGCCGCTTTCCCCCTGTAATTCATCGTCACGGCTCAATCTCAAATATAGTGCAGTGTTATAAATCGTTGTATTGTATGGTTGTTTCACGGTTAAAAATCCTCCTTCTAAAAGAAACAACCCACGCTTATACAATACTCGCTGGTACAAGTATATCATAAGCGTGGGCTGATTGACAGTCGTTATTCCGTATTTTTTCAGGAAGCGGCGGCAGCGTGCTGGATCACATCTTCCAGCAGACTGTCAAGCGGCTTCCCATCCTGTGCGAAATGCTCCGATACTTTGATACGGACTTTCCCCATGACAAAATACTGGGTGCCGTCTTTTTCGGTAAGCAGGGTGCCGCTGTTTTTGTTATTGCTCTCGTTTTTGCTTTTTGCCATAGGCAGTTACCTCCATAAATGAAATATGCCCGACAAGGGAATGTCAGGCAGGTGTACAGCCGCAGACTGTCTCCATGTCAACCAAACTGTGTCAACCGGCAGAAAAGACTTTGAAAACAATCCATAGGCGCTCTATTATTACTTTTTACTTTTTCTTTGATTTCTTGGTTGACATGGTTGACAAAGGAGAGAAATGCCCCAAATATCAGGCTTTTCCCCGTCAACCGGCTGTCAACCAAAGCGTCAACCAAACTGTCAACCGGTGGCTTTTCAGAATGGAAGTTCCATTTGCCGGGCTTCTTCTTCCGTGATTTCCTGAAAACCGTCCCCCTCCGGCGGAGCTTGGTTGACACGCTCCCAGCCTTTTTGAGAACCGTATTTCTTATACCGCTTCGGGCTTTTGTAGGCTACCCAGCCCTGTATGATGCCGCCCGCAATGCCGGTATTCATAATCTCGCAGATTGCCCGTGTCTCCCAGTCTGCCGGGGAATTTAAGTTCCCCAGCGCTTCCTCATAAAGCTGCTTGGAACATACCCTGTCGCCGGTGTAGTCCTCCAAATAGGCGTAGATCATGCCGGCCTGTGTGTCTTCCTGCATAAAGTCCTGCTGGTGGGCGTTCAGGTATCGGTTCATTTCCATGCTGAATGACAGCTTATACTTCCCACTGCGATAAACCGTCATGGCTTCCGCCCACATCTGTTCGATATACGCCCTCGCCGCCGCTTCATCGTCCAGTATGTGAACCTCCGCCCGTTCCGGGTACACCGTCACGGGGAGAAAGCGCCGGTTGCCGGTGCGATCACGGGGCAAAAAGTCCTGCCGGTTGGTCGTCCCTCCAAATACACATTGCCGCAGCCGGTCTGCCGGATGTGTCTCATACGGCACTTTGTAGGTTTCTTTCTGGCGGCTTAAGAATGACTTGATTTCCTCAATACTCTTGGCGTTGGCTGTGGCAATCATCTCCGACATCTCGATAATCCAATGCCCTTGCAGCTTGCGGTACACATTTTCATCGTCCAGCTTTTTCAAATCGTCTGAAAACCATTCGTCCCTGCCTGCCAGCAGCCGGAAAAAGGTAGATTTCCCGGCTCCCTGACCACCAACCAGACAGAGCATGACCTCAAACTTGCTCCCCGGTCTGAATACCCGCCGGATGGCTCCCATCAGGAACAGTTTCAAGGCTTCATAGGTGTATTCGTCCGTATCGGCTCCCAGAAAGTGATGCAGGGCGTAACGGATGCGCTCTGTGCCGTCCCATTGCAGGCTGTTCAGGTAATCCCTGACTGGATGGTAGCGGTTTTCATTGGCAACAATCTTGATGGCGCTCTGCACCTTTTTCTCGCTGGTAAGCCCGTAATTTTCTTCCAGATACAAAAGCAGGTAGTTCATGTCCATGTCGGTCAGCGTGGTACTGGTGCGCTCCCAGCCCAGCGGCTTCACAATGTCAATCTGCTCCGTCAAAAGGTTCAGGCGCAGCGCCCCGCGAAACAGAGGGTCACGCTGGAACACCGTCAGGCAGTTTCGGATGCTGTTCTTCACGCCGCCTTTCTGCGTCCCCTCTAATGTTTCCCGGATTTCTGCCGGTGTCTGCGCCGGTTCCATTGTGTCCATCGTCCTTTTGACCGCTTCCTGCGTTTCCGGCGGCAAGCTCTGAAATTCGCTGTTCAAGCCGCAACACCTCCTTTCCCCGTGCGGCGATCAATGCCGCTTTTTCTTCTATTTCTCCGTATAACAAAATATCCAAAAGGTATTCTGTGTAGCTTATCCTCTGCAACGCTTCCACAAAAAGAGGATGCCAGATGGCATCCTGCGGCTGTGGGGCGTGTGCTGTTTTCCAATGCTCCAGCAGGCGCAGATAATCGCATAGCACCCGGAAACAATACCGTTCCGTTTCCTGAAATCTCTGCTCCGCTGATTTTTGTCGGGGCTGTGACCTGTTGTGACGCTTCCTATCTGGCGGCGCATTGCCGGATTTCTCATAGGAAACGCCGAAGTCCTCCGCAAGCCTGACCGCAGCTTCCCGTTTCCCCAATCCATGCAGCAAAGCGGCCAAGTCGATCACATCCCCGGAAGCCCCGCAGCCGAAGCAGTAAAAGCGGCTGTCCACTTTCATGCTGGGCGTGCGGTCATTGTGGAATGGACAGCAGACCATGCCGTTTCTCCCCACCCGGATTCCATAGAATGAAGCAGCCTGCCGTGTGGTAACAGACTGTTTCACCGCTTCAAATACATTCAAATGCTCCCTCCGTAAAAATACCGGTAGCGGTAAAGCTGCCGGTTATATCATAGCTCCATCTCATGTTTCTTTCTCTGTACTTCCTGTGGCTGCTCCCTCCGGCGCAGTGCGGTATCTACGGCGTTCTGCACCTGCCGCAGCCGTATGACTTCCTCCCGGAGTGGCTTGTGCTGCGGAGACAGTTCGGCATACTCTGTTTTTAACTGTGCGTATTCCTGTTTCCATGCTTTCAGGGCAATGGGTTTTCCGTCCAGTTTTTCTTTCAGAATACGGCGGGCGGCATAAAACAGCCGTAACTCCGCATCGTGGGATGTTTCAAATTTCTCCCTCTGTTTCTTAAACTTGATATTGTTCAATTCCGTATGGACAGGTTTTAGCCGCTGGTAATTCTCGCCCTCCCGTATCAATTCCTGCAATTCCTTTATCCTGGCAGATTTCTTTTTCATGGAGCCGCTTAATGCTTCAAATTCTTCACTGACAGAGGAAAGACGCTCCTGCAAATCCTCTAATGTGAGCAGCTTGTTTTCCGTCAGATAATTGACGGCTTCGGCAAACTGCTTTAAGTTTCCGGTTCTGGCTTTATTGCTCCATGCCCCTGCGTTGCGCTGGTTGTAATAAGCGATCAGCAGGTCGGCAAGGTTCGGTGTCTGTGGTTTGGAAAGTTCTTCTTTTACCTCTGCCATCCAGACAAACAGGGCTTTGATCTTCTTCCTCACATCCTGCATGAGCCGGTTGGTGGCTTTAATCCAGCGGTTCAGTTCCCCTTTCTCGGTGCGGATGCCCTTTGCTTCCATCTGCCGGACATTAGCTCCCTCGTGGACAGTAGGTATCAGGTCAAGCCCCTGCCGCACATAGGAACGGTGGTCGATACGCACATCCAGTCCTTTTTCCTCAAATTTTGTATTAACGGCAGCCGCCCACTGCTCCCGCCAGTGTTCCAGTGTTTCCGGCTCGTGCCAGTCTGTTGTGTGGACAGCATTAAACATATAATCGCCATTTTTATCCCGGATTCGGTTTCCATCTTCATCAAGAAGATATTCCCGCCGCTGTTTTTGTCCCCATGTGCCATCCGGGTTCAAAGGGCGCATGGTTGTCATCACATGGAAATGCGGGTTAGGGATACCGCCGTCCTCTTTCTCCGGGCTGTGAAAAGCAAGATCGGCAATCATGCCTTTTGCCACAAACTGCTCCTGCACGAACTTCCTCGCCAGTTCCATGTTTTCTTCCAGCGTCAATTCATTCTGCATGGCAATATCAAAGGAATAGGCAAGCTGTGCTTTTGGATGTTTCTCGCAGCTCTCCACAGCATTCCAGAGGGTCGCCCGGTCAAGATATATTTCCGGCGCATGGGGCGGCAGCATGATTTCCGAAGCGATCACGCCGCCCTTTTTGGTGTAGTCGCTGACTTCTCCATAGTAGCTGCTGTAAAGGCGATCCCCGGCTCGGTAGGCTGCGCTGGCAATGGCGCTCTGACCGGCGCTGCGCTTTATCTGTGCGATTGAAAAATGATAAAGTGCTATCCTTAGTCACCGCCTTTCTCCTGCCCGGAAATACGGGCGTGGTTCTCTGCGGCAGACCGGATGAAATGCTCCGCCTGCGGCAGATTCAAAATGCTTTCCATGAGGGAATAAAATTCCGCTTCGGATAGCTCCTTTGTCTGTGGCGCAATGCTCTCAACGGCTGCCCCACGGGTAATCAGCCGATGCGTCCTCTGTTTCCGGGAACCGCTTTCCAGATACGCCTGCCGGTTTTTCAAACGCTGCATTTTCCGTTTTTCCCGTTCCAGCAGGACAGCGGTTTTTTCATATTCCTGCTTTAACTGTTCCAAAGATTTTTCCATGTTCTCACATCCTTTGCTTATAAGATAAAGAAAGACCATCCGCAGACAGTCTGTGTGTCAGTGCTTCTATAAAACCCGATGAAAAGGGAAAACCGCAGAGCGGATTTCTCTTTGCGGCGGGTACACAGGGGATAGCCGCTTGAGCGGCGCAAGGGGATGTAGCCACCTTGTCGGAGCGAAGCGAACGCAGACCTCGGATTGCTGATTTTATCAGCGGCAGAGGTAAGCTCCGCAGGACGCACGATACATGGTCTTTAGACTATGTATAGAAGTGCGCCCTTAGTTCCTAAGGGATTTTGCCGTTTCCGGCAGTTTTGTCCTTTTTCTTGGAACGCTTGGAAAGATACTTCGAGCAGTCAACCACAACCGCCCGGAAGCTCTGTTTACATTCGTGCTGGCATTTCCGGCACAGTTCGTTGTAAGTGATACGGCTGCGGTCATTTAAGAAGAAAGACCATTCCAGCCGCCGCTTGTTGCTCATTCTTGCCATAACCGGCTCCTTCCTCCGTTTCTATCTGATGTACGCAGATAGGCTGTTTTGGCGTAGCGTTTCGGTATCATTTTTAAGGTTTTTCCCTCTGTATGCCCCTTTGGAAAGTGCGGCGGTATTGCAGTCAGGGGATAATACCTCACGCTTATTTGTCGCTTCCCGGTACGGTTTCAGAGCCTTTTGCCATCCATTCAAAGAAAGCAATTTTGCTGACCTTGATAAGCCTGCCCCTGCGGAACGCCGGAAAGCTGGGGGTGTGTACCAGCTCATAGGCGCTCGCTCTTGAAATTCCCATAATCCGCTGGATGTCCGCCACATCCAGAACCAGAGGTAAATCCTCGTAGCTGTTCAATCTCTTTTTATCGTTCATTCTGTTCCTCCCATAAATCAAATAGGTTAAAATGCTTCCTGCTGCCGTTCTCCCCAAAAGCCGTTTTCCTGCCCCATTCCTGCGGTGTTTCCCTGCATTGGTGCGCCGGATGCGTCACTTCTCCTGCCGGTCATATCCCTTTTGGACGGTCATTCACTTGTCAAGGTACTGTGTGGTACGAAATTACCAACTGCAATCATCATAGCGGACTATCCTTGACAAAACAATGCTTCTGCGATACCATGAGTGTAACGGATATGACTAAATTATATAATTACCATAGACAAAGGCAGGGGATAGGGATGGAGAATCAGTTTATACGGTATGAGCCATGTTTTGAGAGGATTTTGTTTGTCCTGACGCTGGACAGGAAGAAAATGAAAGAGCGGATTTTGATTGGGGAAGAACAGCAGATCCGCTTCCGGCTGAACGGGAGCCAAAACGCAGAGGTGCTTTGTGATATGACACGCCCGCTGGGAGCTTTTTTGATAAACTTTGAGCGTGACACGGACAGAGATTGGAACTTATACGGGCTTTCTCCGCTGCGGCAAGCCCTCCACTCCAACCGATGGAAACAGCCGGAGCTGGAGCAGGCGGCAAGCAAATTTCTTTGGGAGAAATATCTTAGCAATGACCCTCTGAAAATGTATGTGGCGTTCCGTATCTGGAACAGCTATCTGCTTGCCAGAGAACCCCGTGACCGTAACGCTGCCTGTGACCGCTTCATGGATAAAATGAGCAGCCTGACCGGGGTATTCCATAACGAAACCATGAGCTTTGACAGAGAAACAGGAAAACCGAAACATTTTCAAACTGGCAGCCTTTATTTCAAAGGCGCACCGTCAGAAGATACCCGGCTTGACCTCTGGTTCCCGGACAACCGGCGCACAGAAGAATGTGTGTCTGCCTATGCGTCCCTCTACCCCTTGATTACCTATTATCTGAACAGGCTGAATGACTGGGGGCTTTGCTTCCGGCAGTGCAAGGTCTGCGGGAAATATTTTCTGGCAAAGAGCCAGCGGTATGAGCTGTGCAGCGACAAGTGCCGAAAAGTACAGGCGCTTCAAAACAAGCGGGAATTTGACGAGAGGGCAAGAGAAAACAACTATGACCTGCTTTATAAAAATGAATGCCAGAACTGGCGCAACAAAATAAACCGAGTAAAAAATACCGCAGGCTTTCCGGCTGACCGTCTGGAAAAAATACAGGTTGCCTTTTCCGACTTTAAGAAAGAAGCCTTGCAGAGAAAAAAGGCTGTAAAAACAGGAACAGCCAGCCCGAAAGAATTTACGGACTGGCTGTATCTGCAAAGTAATGTAATTGTTGAGCTGACCGAGATATGAAAAACTTTCTATCGTCAATTTCGCATTATTGCAATAACAGATTGCTTCTTCCATGAATGGTAATATTATCATCAAACTTTTGGAAGAACTATAAATGTCCGAGGTGCCTTTGATTTCGACAGAAAAACAGGCTGAATTGTTACAAAGCTCGGACATTTCAAAAGAATTTTTTGAAAAATACTAAAGAAGCGGAGCAGCTAAAATCTGCTCCGCTTCGATATGATTGATCTAAGGATGTTTTGCTATTTGATAAAACTCACTCTGTCAACCGCAATCGTTCCACAACTGGAAGGTTAACGTCAGTTTTGTAGACCCATATAGGCACAATAAGGCAGATTAGCAACACCAGTCCAGACACCAGCACCAGTGGGATAAATGGATAGGAGAAAACAGCATAATAGGCCACTTTACTAAAAACCATATATAGCAAGATGAAGATTGCTGTTCCAATGGTGACTGCAAGGGAAAGGGAAACGCCCCAATAATAGAAACCTTCCATAAATAGCATTCGTTTGATTTGTCGCTTTGTCATTCCAATGCTTTCAAGAACAGCTAATTCATAGCGCCGAGTATTTACATTGACAACCATTGTATTGACAAAGTTCATGACACCAACAAGCAGCAGGATCACGGACAACCCTGTTCCTAAAACCTTTGCTGTAATGAGATATTCCTGCATTTCTTCTCGCCGTTCATATCGGGATATAATATCAATGTTAGCTTGTGATGCGGTGATTTGCTTTAATTCTTGCAGTATACTTTCGTCATGTTGACCATCCGTATCAAAGGCCACGCGGAACACTCTATATTGCGGAAAGAGTTCTTTCAAAGCTGTTTGACTAATATACAAATCAGGAGCCGTCCCTCTCTCATTGTCTCCTCCTGCTCGAAACCCTTCATTCAAATAACCGTTCGCTACAATAAAGGAATGCTGTCCGTTCTGCGTCTGGATTGTTATTTCCTGCCCCGGCTGAATAAGGCCTTCTACTGTTTTGGACAGCAGCACAACCTTTCCTTGTTCAAAGGCAGACGTGTCAATAGGCAAGTTTAAGGTTTTATTGATTTCTTCCAAATATGCACTGTCAATTCCAAAAACCCCGCTAAAAAAGTTTTGCTGATAATTTTCTAATTTTGCCGGATCAGAAAAATCAATGCCGTTTACTCCGTCTAATGACGCAAGAAACTCGTGAAATACAGCATCGTCATATACAACATCTGCTGCTACTTGAGGATAAGGTGCATAGGTCAACCTCAAATTCTCAATGCCGTCAAGCTGACCAATCTCTGAAACCATTTCGCTGGAAATTAAATCTTCTCTTTCGTGGATACTATATGTGAGTGCAAAATCGCTTACTCCCCATTGGCTCACATAATTCTCCGGGCTTAAACCATGTAATAGCCCTGTGACGACAAGGAACAAGGAAAGGCCGAAAAAAAGCGATGCAAAAACAAGGGTTGTACTCTTAGCATTACGAAAGACATTGTTCCATGCCATTCTGGACAACTTCATTTTGCTACAATTTCTGGCGCTGCTCTTTGTGCTGGCTGCTGTATATTGGAGTGCTGCTATTGGTGAAACACTTCCGGCAATTTTGGCGGGCTTCATGCTTGCAATCATAACGGTAATGAACGTAAATATGGCCGATCCTATGAAAATAAACGGCGAAAAAGATACTTTTGTTCCCACATCAGAATTTGTTGAATACATCATATTCAGGAAGTAAGGAACAATGCCAAAGGAAACAACCGCACCAAGTAACAGACCAATCGGAATACCAATACAAGAGATTCTGATTGCCTGCTTATAGATAATTCTTTTTATCTGCCTTTGGGTCGTTCCAATCGTTTTAAGACGGCCATAGAATTGCACATCTTTTACGACAGAGACATAAAGAATATTATAAATCAGCAGATAGCCGCTAAAGGATATAAAAACTGCTAAAATTATTACAGCTAAAATAATAGTTCCACCATTTGCCTGTTCTAATGGTGCAATTTCAAATGTTTGCCCTTCTGTAAAGTCAATCTCACGCCGCAATCTTTCACAGTTTTTGTCAGCATTATCATTGCCTTGAAAACGGATCATTGCCGTAACACTATTATCCAGTGATACATTTAAGCTATCCTTAAAAGCGGATGAAACATAAACATAACCACGATTATTTGTGCGCATTGGAATGTAGTCCGTATAGTAGCCCGACAGCAAAAAGGTGTCTGAGACATAATTATAGCTATCGCCAATTTGGTACGACAACACAATCTCCATCCCTATTTGCGGATCAGAAATGCCCATCTGTTCAAGCACCCATGTAGGTAGCATAATTTCGTTTTTACTTGATGGGTAATTTCCTACAACACCTGATATAGTAGGAAGACGGTGGTGTTCCCACTCGGTATCATCTATCCAAACTATACCTAATCTCGCATTTTGCAGTTGCTCTGTATCAACACTGCCTAAACGCTGCTGTATACCTACGTCAAGGACAAGGTTTGATTTTGAAATGTCAACCAACTGATTTTCTGTTACATTTGTGATTCCGACATCAGCGGTAGTTCCCATTAACCGAATTTGTTGCATTTGGTAGGTTTCAAAGTAACTAAAACCAATACTGAATGTCGCAGTTATCATAAATGCAGTTAGCACAAGAGCAATGATTGCAAATAAATTACGCTGCCGTTCATGGTGCAAACTGCGCTTTGCCAGTTTCTTTTCAATGTTACTGGTATCATTTTCAAAAGGCCATGTCATAGTCTGCCACCCCTACTTATTCCACAATTTTGCCGTCCTCAATGCGGACAATCCGATCTGCAAGACGGGCAATATCGTTGTTGTGGGTAATCATCACAACGGTTTGCCGGAACTCCGCACTGGTGCGCTTGATAAGCCCCAGCACCTCAGTGCTGGTCTTGCTGTCAAGATTGCCGGTCGGTTCGTCCGCCAGCACGATAGCCGGTTTGGTAATCAAGGCGCGGGCGATAGCCACACGCTGCTGCTGTCCGCCGGATAGATTGTTCGGCATATTTTTCAGTTTATCTTCCAGCCCCAGTAGGTGAACAATTTCGTCCAAAAACTTCTGATCCACCGTGTCCCCGTCCAACTCCACCGGCAGGACAATGTTCTCATACACATTCAGGATGGGAACAAGGTTATAGTTCTGGAAGATAAAGCCGATGTTGCGGCGGCGGAAGATGGTGAGCTGTTCGTCATTCATTTTTGACAGCTCTTTGTCCCGGACAATCACATTGCCGGAAGTAGGGGTGTCCAGCCCGCCCATCATGTGAAGCAGGGTAGACTTGCCGCTGCCGGAGGTTCCCACAACGGCCACAAACTCGCCGTCCTCCACGGAGAAGTTCACGCCGTCAAGGGCGCGGGTGATGTTTGGCTCTGTGCCGTAATACTTTTTCAGGTCGATCGTCTGTAAAATGCTCATAAAATTCAATCCTTTCTTTGTTTGTTGTAAATGTGGAACGCTGCTGCGCCGGTGGCCGCCAACTGTACCAGAATCAGCACAGCGAACAGGCCGAAGCTCTCATAGTAGAACAGTTCATCCCAAAACAGGAGAACATCACAGAGAGCAGTCAATGCAACCGTCCAGCGGATATGCCGGGCCAGCCATTGCCGGAACACCAGCACAAGGGCAACGGGCGGGACGATCAGCAGCGCCAGATTCAAAATCAAGGTCGGGGTCAGTTCCATTGCGTCGCCTCCTTGCTTTTGCTGATAAGGGTATTGTAAAACCCAAATGTCCGCGAAATGTTACAGCGGCCAAAAAATTTCATTGAAAATCGGGGTGAAATGTTACAACGCTCGGACATTTCAAAAAAATTTACGGCGGGCAGCCGGAAATGGCCATCCGCCGCGATAGATTCTGTAAATCAACTTTTAAGATAGTGCCATGTGCTTTTTGAACAAGTAATAAGTCGATACAAAATAACTGATTAAGATTCCGATAAAGGCTGCATAAACAACAGCAAAAATTGCAAGCATTTCATTTAGAGAAATATAAACGATATATTCCTCATATCCAGTAAGCGTTAAAAAGGCAAGTGTTCCAATGCTGAAAATCAAAGATACCATTACCGGCAAACCAAATTTAAAGATCATTTGTTGACGAATATACCGCCCACAATCTGATTTATTTACTCCCAGCTTTGATATAATTTGAAATCGCTTTTTCTGTTCAATCGTATCTGTAAGTTGCTGTACGGACAAAATTGTGAAGCAGATTATAATAAGCACCAACGCAGCATATGCCCCTACCAGCCGCAATAACAAAGCATTAGAGATTCCCTCATTATCTTGCAGAGTTCCTAATCGTACATAAAGCTGGTTTTCTGAAAAAACTCCAAGGTTAAATTGATACTTCCACATTTCCTGATCGAATCTTTCAGCGAAATCATATGCCAGCGGCTTTTCTGTATTGCCCGCATAAAAGGAAGTTGCCATCAAAAGATTATTGCATATTTCATCAGGTATGATGTACACAGCCTGCATACGGCTTGTAAATAACACCATTCCTGTTGGGTCTTGATAATCCGCACCAGATTTTTTGTGTAATGTTGAATTTCCAGCATGAATAGAGGACACTTCTTGATTAAACTGTGTAATTGTTTCTGGCAAGGTATCAAAACTCCATGCAATTCCATATTCATCTGAATCAAGTGTAATTTCAGGCAGATCAGACAAAGCACGCATTTGATTATAACTGTCAACAGAGATTGCAAGCAAAGGCGCATTTTTAACAGTTTTATCTATATCATCAGCTTGTAAAAGATACAGTTGTCCAGTAGCAGCTTTAGAAAGTGGATAACCGTTTTCATTCAGATACTTTGTAATATAGTCATAGTCTAAAGTGGTTTTTGGCAGCTCCTCCAAGGATGAAGCTGAATAAGTTGTAAGAACCTGAACATCAAAAGGAGAGGTGATTTTCTGATACTCACTGGCACGAATAGCGTTGACCGGGAGCCAAGCCATCAGCACAATAGAGAGAATCAAAATACAACTAATTACTCCCATTGTCTTTGCGGAACTTGCCATTTTGCTTTTAATCTGTCCAAGGACAAACAAGTTCTGATAGTAAAAGTCAGATGGCTTTTTTATGGTCGTTGTCAATATCCACGACATATTTGAAAATAGGGCGAGGATTGAAAATGCAAGAAGCACAATCGCTAAAACGGGTGGCATTGTATAATAAGCTTGAATAGCTAAGCCCTGTCGAACAAGGCTTTCAAAAACCTGATTTAATATCAAAAGTATAATTCCTTGAATAAAGCATGGAATTGTTAAAAATAGTAATGGTATGCTGCCAGATTTTCCATGCCTACATTCTATGAAAAACCAGATTGCAGCCACTATCGAAAGAGTAGCTACTATTACCAATGCAATGAATTGCCAAAGAATATGCGGTTGAATTGACACTTTCATTATGAGTGCGAACATCATTCCCAAAACAGCGATTGAAGCTATGACTGCTATCACAATCCATCTGGAAAGTTGATGGTATAAAGTAAATTTTTCATTTCCTCGCTGGCTATTATGGAGCATATCAATTATTTTTAATTGTCGTACTGTGCGAATGTTTCTAATCCCCATTACAATAAAAATCGCACCAAAAAACAATAGAGTAAAAAGTATTGTATCTGGAAATAAAGACAAATATGGTTGCCACTCAACCCCAAAAGACTGCACAACAATATAACCAACAATTTGAGACAATCCGATTCCGAGTAATATTCCGAAAATGATAGAAATTGCCCCCATAATCATGGTTTCCACGAAAAAAATAAATGCAACTGTTCTTTGTTCCATCCCAATAATTGTCTGGACAGCAAACTCTTTCTGCTTTCTTCGGAGCATATAGGTATTGACATAGGAAATTAGAAAAACCACCAATAAGGCGACTATGGGAACTGCTATTCGCATGGCTTTATTTAATATTTCCAGATTGATTTTAACAGGCAATGATTCATTATAATAAGGGCTTGCAATAGACATGAACCCATAAAAAAGCCCTACCGATAAAATCAGAGTAATAACATAGATTAAATAGTCCTTTGCAGACCGTTTCACATTCCGTAAAGCTAATTTAGCGTACATCATTCACCCCACCTCCCAGCGTATTCAGTACCTCTAAAATCTGCTCGAAAAACTCTTTTCGGGAAGAAGAACCTTTCATAATTTCTTTATAAATTTCACCGTCCCGCAAAAACAAAATACGGTTTGCATAGCTGGCCGAAAAAGCGTCATGCGTTACCATCAAAATAGTGGCGTCCATCTGCTCGTTCATTTCCTGTATGGTAGACAGCAGCATTTGGGAAGAATGGCTGTCCAGTGCCCCGGTCGGTTCGTCAGCTAATATCAGTTTGGGATGATTGATAATTGCCCTTGCACAGGCACATCGCTGTTTCTGTCCGCCTGAAACCTGATAGGGATATTTGTTCAAAATATCTGTGATATTCAGCTTTGCGGCGATCTGCTGAATCTGGCTGTCGATTTTATTTGCAGAAACTTTATTGATCGTCAATGCCAGTGCAATATTTTCTTCAATCGTCAGGGTGTCCAGCAGGTTAAAATCCTGAAAGATAAATCCCAGTGATTCACGCCGGAACCGCGCAATATCCTTTTCCCTGATTTCCAGAATGTCCTTGCCGTCTAAATAAATATGCCCATCTGTCGCGGTGTCGATGGTGGAAATACAATTCAAAAGAGTGGTCTTTCCAGAGCCGGAAGCTCCCATTATACCGACAAATTCTCCCTTGTCCACTTCAAATTGAATCCCTTTCAGCGCATGGGTGATATTTGGTTCTTCTCCATAATCTTTTTTCAAATCTACGATTTGTAAAATGCTCATACTCAAAACTCCTTTCAAGGCTTTCTGCCCATTGATAAGGCTATTCTAAAACCCAAATGTCCGCGAAATGTTACAGCGGCCAAAAAAATTCATTGAAAATCGGGGTGAAATGTTACAACGCTCGGACATTTCAAAAAAATTTACGGCGGGCAGCCGGAAATGGCCGTCCGCCGCGTTCTATTTTGTCGGCAGCATAATGGAAAATTCTGAACCCTTGCCCGGCTCCGAAACCACTTTGATATAGCCGCCCTGTCGCGTTACGATCTCGCGAGCCAGATACAGGCCAATGCCCACGCCCTGCTGTTCGTGTACTTCTTCCTCACGATAGAAGCGCCGGAAGATGGCGGCCTGATTGCTTTCGGAAATGCCCTTGCCGGTGTCGGTCACTTTGATCTCCACATACATTTCCCACAACACCACCGACACAGCGATTTTCCCGCCTGCCGGGGTGTACTTCACCGCATTGTCCAGCAGGTTAAAGAGGGCTTCGGATGTCCACTTGCTGTCATGGGAAAAGGTCAAATCCTCCGGGCAGTCCACGGACACGGCGATTTCCTTTTTCTCCGCTGCATACACGATCCCACTCATGGCCTGCGCCACGGTATCAAAGAGGCGACCCGGTTTCTTGTCCAACTGGATCACGCCTGTTTCCAGACGGGAGGTTTTCACAAGGGCCTGAAAGAGAAAGTCCAGCTTATCCGTCTGGCTGCGGATTCCCCGGATAAAGTCGGTGCGCTCCACCTCGGTCATGGGCTTTTCCAGCAGGGTGTCCGTCGCCATTTTCAGATTGCTTACCGGCGTTTTCACCTGATGGGAAATATCCGATACAAGGGTCTGTAACTCCTGCCGTTCCTCGTCCACCCGGCGGCGGTTCTCCTGCATGATCTGGTAAAGCCTTGCCAGCCGGTGTCCGATTCTGGCAAGCTGGGTTTCGCTGTCCTCTGGCCGCTGGGGTGCTTCATTTCCGGCGATCATGTGGTCTAAGGTCTGGCACAGGTCAGCGGTAAACTGCGACAGCCGCTTTCCAAACGCCTGCGTCAGTACAAAAATCCCCACAAGGGCGCACAGCAGCAGCGCCCCGCCCGTCAGCAGCACCGCCGTCTGTTTTGTCACAAAAAACAGGGCTATGGTGATCCCGGACATGGAGAGGACAAGCCCTATTGCCACCCGGCCAAACAGCCGCTTTACCGAGAGGGTCTTAAACTTCATTTTGCCTCGCCTCCCGTCCATTGATAGCCCATGCCGTAAACGGTCTTGATGTAGGGTACGCCGCCATCGGATTCAATCTTGCTGCGAATCCGGCTGATGGAGGTTGTCAGGGTGTGTTCGTCCACAAACTTCTCGTCTATATCCCACAGCTTTTCCAAAAGCTGCCCACGGGTCAGCACTTGCCGGGGATTTTTACGGAACAGGTTCAGCATTTTGTACTCCATCGGGGATAGGGTCAGGGGCTTGCCGTTTAAGGAAGCCGTCTGCTCCGAGAAGTCCAGAAACAGCCGCCCGTCGTCGTAAATGTCCTTGGCTGGTTTGTGGTGTTCCAACATGGCGAACATGGCTTTGATTTTCCGCTGCAAGGCCCCGATCACAAAGGGCTTTGTGATGTAGTCCACCGCGCCCACCTCATAGCCCCGTATCTGGTCGCTCTCCTGATCGTTGGCGGTCAGGAAAATTACAATGGTGTCCGGGTGCTGGGGCTTTATCAGCTTGCACAGCTCAAAACCATTCCCGTCCGGCAGGTTGATGTCCAGCAGCACCAGATCAAATTCCCGCTGGCGGATGGCTTCAACTGCGGTTCTGGCATTTAGGGCAGAGGTCACGCCGTAGCCGTCTGCGGTCAGGTTATAAGCCAACATCTTATTCAAAAAACTGTCGTCCTCGACAATTAAAATCTGCTTCATATCCTCACTTCCTTTGCTTTTTGCAGATAGTATAACAGGCAAATGTCCGAGAATTGTTACAAGGACAAATATATTTATCATTTTACAGCTTTTTTCTGTGTACTGCAATTTTATAAAAGAAAGGACAGCAGTTTCAAATTGCTGTCCTTGCGGTTTATTATAGCTGGTAGTGTATAAGCGTGGGTTCATCATATTGGGTGTGGTATCTTTAACTATGGGAAACTCCTGTTTCCCATTTCGATACCGATGCTTTTGATACTCCGATATAAGCCGCAATCTCTTCCTGGGTGATTCCTTTTTCCTTACGTTTTAAAACAAGTGTTTTTGCTATATTTAGTTCATTCAAATTTATCACCTTCCTTGCCTGAGTATTCCGGGCGATTCTGAACCGCCATTCCGGTGACACAGTACCGCAAATCCGGCTTTGCGGATACCGTCGTTC
>NZ_SPHM01000046.1:0-23646 GCF_005844125.1 Pseudoflavonifractor sp. BSD2780061688st1 E11 | reverse complement strand
AAAAACACATAAAAAGAAACCCCCAATTCCCCCATGAATGGGGGCTAGGGGGCTGAAGTGTCGAAGACACTTTTTTAATGTTTGCCTTTCATGTTGATGAAATCAAAGATGGTTTCATGAGTAATGGAGGTAAAGATAATATCCATAGTTCCCGATGGTCTATGGGAATATGCTGATATAATAATCGCCTTTTCTCTAATCCGTGGGAAAGTTCAAATAAAGTTAGAAGTTAATTGTTGGAGGAAGAATTATGGAGAAAAAATATACAATTGCGGTGGCTGGAACGGGTTATGTGGGCCTTTCCATTTCGGTGCTTCTGGCCCAGCATGAAAAAGTATTTGCGGTCGATATTGTTCCGTCTAAAGTCGAGATGGTGAATCAAAGAAAATCTCCAATCCAGGATGAATACATTGAAAAATATCTGGCTGAGAAAGACCTGGATTTGACCGCTACTTTGGATGCGAAAGAGGCTTATACAGACGCGGACTTTGTGATTATTGCTGCGCCTGCTAATGTCTACTCAACAAACCGTATTGATGTTGCATAGTCGAAAAGAACCTGTTTTACACACTATATGAGGCACTAAAACTAGTTATATTTCACAGCTATATGAACTGAAAATGCCGAGAACTCATACAAAACGCTGAAGTTTTGATCCCTGTGGCACAAAATTGGCACATCTTTTTCAGATGTTATGAGGAAATGACGGAAAACAGGAGAAAACAACAAAAATCCATGAGTTTGTCATTAACGTCTGAAACTGCTGTTGAGTACACTATCTGACCCGCTAATGACACCTACATCATAATGGTTTGTTGAGTCATGAAAAATAGAGAAAAGCAGATGATTTCTACTTCATAAAACAGCTGTTGAGTAGAGCCTGGATGGTGATGATAAATACATGTTTTATCCGGTGAGAGTGAATGATTTGTTCATAGTGAACAATGAATGGTGAGAACTAAGCTGGGTGAGATATACAGTTTTAACAAAACTCATGAGCCGACAAGGTTCGATTCAACAATCCAACACTTAGAAAAAACGTCATTGTAGGGTATACGGGGTGCGACCGTACAAATCAACACTTTGGCTATAGAGGAATAGAGACGAGTGTACTCAACGGATGTTTTATGGAGTAGAAAACAAGGGAAATATGATTGCTGGGGTAGTTGGATACGACAGTATAAGAAAACACTTAGCCGAGTGAGCAGCATGGGGAAAAAGAAATACCATCCATACGGATGTGTACATAGATATAAAGATACTTTTAAGGGATTGGTTCGAGAAGAGCCGGAGGAGTAAATGAATTATGGATATTAAAAAAGAATACGAGCGATGGCTGGTGAATGCAACTGCGGATGCAGATGTTACCGCTGAACTGAAAACGCTGGATGATACAAAAATTGAGGACGCGTTCTATCGTGACCTCGCCTTTGGCACGGGCGGTCTGCGCGGCGTCATCGGCGCAGGCACCAACCGCATGAACGTTTACACGGTGGCGAAGGCTTCTCAGGGCTTGGCCGACTACCTGAAGAAGAACTTCACAGAGCCGTCTGTGACCATCGGCTATGACAGCCGCATCAAGAGCGATGTGTTTGCAAAGGTGGCTGCGGGCGTGTTCGCAGCCAATGGTGTTAAGGTCAATATCTGGCCTGCCCTGATGCCGGTTCCGACCGTGTCTTTTGCGACCCGTTATCTGCACACCTCCGCAGGTGTCATGGTGACGGCTTCTCACAACCCCAGCAAGTATAACGGCTATAAGGTCTACGGCACGGACGGCTGCCAGATCACCACTGAGGCCGCTGCGGAAATTCTGGCGGAGATCGAAAAACTGGATATCTTTGCAGACGTCAAGACCAGTGATTTTGAAGCAGGCATGGCAAACGGCAGCATCCAGTACATCCCGGATGAGGTCTACACCGCCTTCGTGGAACAGGTCAAGAGCCAGTCGGTTTTGTTTGGTGAAGAGGTTAATAAGGATGTGGCCATCGTGTACAGCCCGCTGAATGGCACCGGTCTGAAGCCTGTGACCCGCACCTTGAAGGAGATGGGCTACACCAACATCACGGTGGTCAAGGAGCAGGAGCAGCCGGATGGCAACTTCCCGACCTGCCCGTACCCCAACCCGGAGATCAAGGAAGCCATGGCACTGGGCATGGAGTATGCCAAGAAGTGCAATGCCGACCTGCTGCTGGCAACCGACCCCGACTGTGACCGTGTGGGCATCGCTGTCAAGAACAAGGCAGGCGAGTATGAGCTGCTGACCGGCAACCAGACCGGTATGCTGTTGTTGGACTACATTTGCAGCCAGCGTGTAAAGCACGGCAAGATGCCTGCCGACCCGGTTATGGTCAAGACGATCGTCACCATGGATATGGGCGAGCAGATTGCCACCCATTACGGCCTGCGCACCATCAATGTGCTGACCGGCTTCAAGTTTATTGGTGAGCAGATTGGCAAGCTGGAACAGCAGGGCAAGGCAGACAGCTATGTGTTCGGCTTTGAGGAAAGCTATGGCTACCTGACCGGCTCCTACGTCCGGGACAAGGACGGTGTAGATGGTGCGTATATGATCTGCGAAATGTTCAGCTACTATGCCACTCAGGGCATCAGCCTGCTGGACAAACTGGACGAGCTGTACAAGACCTACGGCTACTGCCTGAACACCCTGCACAGCTATGAGTTCGACGGCAGTGCCGGTTTTGCCAAGATGCAGAGCATCATGCAGGCATTCCGGGGAGATATCAAGGAGTTTGGCGGCAAGAAGGTCGTCAAGTTGCTGGACTATGCTCCGGGTCTGGATGGTCTGCCCAAGTCCGATGTGCTCAAGTTCCTGCTGGAAGATAACTGCTCCATCGTGGTGCGTCCCTCCGGTACTGAGCCGAAGCTCAAGACCTATATCTCTGTCAGTGCAGAAAATAAGAAAGCTGCCGAAAAGGTGGAAACAGAGATTTGCAAGAGTGCTGAAGAGTTCTTGAAGTAAAGAAAATATAGAAGGTTATACGAGGAGAAAACAAATGAATATTATTTTACTTTCCGGTGGTTCGGGTAAGCGTCTTTGGCCCCTTTCCAATGATGTGCGTAGTAAACAGTTCATCAAGCTGTTCAAAAATGATGACGAGTATGAGTCTATGGTGCAGCGTGTGTATCGCCAGATCACCACTGTGGATGCTGATGCAAAGATTACTATTGCAACGAGTAAATCACAGGCAAGTGCTATCAAGAACCAGCTGGGTGAGAAGGCTTCTATTTGTGTAGAACCTTGCCGTCGCGATACATTCCCGGCCATCGCACTTGCCGCAGCTTATCTCAATGATGAACTGGGCGTGGAAGAGGATGAGGCTGTTGTTGTCTGCCCGGTTGATCCTTATGTAGATAACACTTACTACGAGGCCGTCAAGACCCTGCAGGAACTGGCCGAGCAGGGCGGCGCAAATCTGACCCTGATGGGCATTGAGCCAACGGTGCCAAGTGAAAAATATGGCTATATTATCCCGGAAAGCGGCGAAGGCGTCAGCAAGGTCAAGGAGTTCAAGGAAAAGCCGGATAAAGAAACAGCTAAGAAGTATCTGGCTCAGAGTGCGCTGTGGAATGCTGGTATTTTTGCATTCAAGCTGGGATATCTGCTGGATAAGGCACACAGCATGATCGACTTTGAAGATTACCGTGACTTGTTCAACAAGTACGATACCCTGACAAAGATCAGCTTCGACTATGCTGTGGTTGAGAAAGAGTCCAGCATTCAGGTTCTGCGTTATAGCGGCAACTGGAAAGATGTCGGCACTTGGAACATGATGGCGGAGGTCATGGCAGATAAGACCAAGGGTAAGGCCATTCTGGATGAAACTTGTGTAAATACCAATGTGGTAAACGAGCTGAATATCCCTATTCTTTGCATGGGATGTAAAGATCTTATCGTGGCAGCGAGTGGTGATGGCATCCTGATTTCTGATAAAGAACGCAGCGGTAAAATGAAACCCTATGTGGAAAAAATCGAGACAGAGGCGATGTATGCTGAGAAATCTTGGGGTACTTATACAGTTATCGATGTGCAACCAGGTTCTATGACTGTCAAGGTTTCTATGAGAGCTGGCGAGCACATGACATATCATATGCACAACTACCGTGAGGAAGTATGGACGGTTGTGTCTGGCAAAGGTAAGGCAATCGTTGACGGTATGGAGCAGGTTCTCCGTACCGGTGATGTGATTACCATTGCGGCGGGCTGCAAGCATACTGTTGAGGCTATCACTGCACTGGATATGATCGAGGTTCAGCTTGGAGAGGAAATCAGCGTCGCAGATAAGATTAAATTTCCAATGGAATAAAAACAGTGGGAGACAGAATAATGGAAATCATGAAATTGATTCCGACGGGTAAAGATTATTTGTGGGGTGGTACTCGACTTCGGGAAGAATATGGTAAAAAGATTGATTTAACACCATTAGCAGAAACTTGGGAGTGTTCGGTTCATCCGGACGGTTCCAGCTATGTAGCAAATGGTACATATAAAGGAAAAACACTGGCTGAAGTGTTGACAGCACATCCTGAATACCTTGGAACAAAAGTAGAAAACGGTGAACTTCCAGTTTTGGTTAAGTTCATCGATGCCAAGAAAGACTTGTCCGTTCAAGTTCATCCTAGTGATGACTATGCGAGAGAACATGAAGGTGACAATGGTAAGACCGAGATGTGGTATGTCATTGATGCTGACGAAGGATCCAGTTTGATTTTTGGCTTCCAGCATGAGGTAACGGAGGAAATCCTCCGAAAAGCAGTTGAGACCGGAACACTGGATAAGCATTTGCAAAAGGTTCTGGTTCACAAGGGAGATACTTATTTTGTTCCGGCGGGGACTGTACACGGTATTGGTAAGGGTATTTTGGTAGCAGAAATTCAGGAAAGCTCCAATGTGACTTACCGTGTCTACGATTATGATCGCGTGGACAAGAACGGGAAAAAACGAGAACTGCATTTCGATAAAGCTGTGCAGGTTATGAACATGAAGGTGGCACCGGATGTGAGGCAGAAACCGAGAATGGTGAAGTATTATTCTGGTTGCTCTCGTGAATTGCTCTGCCGTTGCAAGTACTTTGAAACGGAGCGGATTCAGGTCACAAAGGGCTTTGCTTTTTCCGTGATGGACACTTCTTTTCAGGTGTTGATGTGCCTTGATGGATATGGAGAAGTACAGACGATGGATGCAGAGCAGAAACCGATGCGATTCAGCAAAGGTGAAACGCTGTTTTTGCCTGCAGGATTGGGCAGATGCTTGGTTGTTGGTGACGCAGAACTGATTAAAGTTCGGTGCTGAAAATTGGTAGAGAATGGGAAACCATTTCTTATATTTCTGATAAAGAAAAGGAGTTATTAAAAAGAAAAGGAGTTATTAAGATGAACATTAGTATTTTTGGTTTGGGTTATGTTGGCTGTGTTGGCGCTGCTTGCTGTGCCAAGCTGGGACATCATGTTATTGGCAATGATGTGTCAGAGAATAAGGTGAATCTGATTAATCAGGGACGTCCGACTATCATCGAGGCAGAAATTGATGAGCTGTGCAAAGAGGCTCACGATAAAGGATTGCTCGAAGCTACAATGGACTATCATTATGCAGTACATAACTCTGAAATTTCCTTCATTGTTGTTGGAACGCCGAGCAGCAAGGAAGGTCATCTGAATCTGAAGTACATCTACGAAGTTGCCCGCCAGATCGGTGAAGCAATGCGTGATAAAGAAGATTTTCATATTGTGGCAATCCGCAGCACTGTTCTTCCCGGAACGAATGCTAAAGTTGGAGAAATCATTGCGGAGACTTCTGGTAAGAAGCGTGGTGAAGGGTTCACCGTTGTGTCCAATCCTGAGTTCCTGCGTGAAGGAACAGCTGTCCAGGACTACATGAATCCGCCGCTCACACTCATTGGCACTGATAACGAAATTGCGGAAGCAAAGTTCCGTGAACTGTATAAGGATATTCCGGGTGAATTTATCTCTACCGATATTGGCGTTGCTGAGATGATGAAATATGTCGACAATACTTACCATGGTTTGAAGATTGTTTTTGCAAATGAGGTAGGTAATATTTGCAAGGCATTGGGTATTGATAGCCATAAGGTTATGGAGATTTTCTGCAAAGATAAGCAGTTGAATATCTCTCCGTATTATTTTAAGCCGGGTTTTGCTTACGGTGGCTCTTGCCTGCCGAAAGATTCTAAGGCATTGCGCACTTTGGCACATGATCTGTATGTTGATTGCCCGGTTATCAATGCTATCAATCCGTCAAATGAACTTCAGAAAAAGAATGCGATTGACATTATTGAGAGCAAGGGCAAACGCAAGATTGGCATTCTTGGTTTGAGCTTTAAGGCAGGTACAGACGATTTGCGCTGCAGCCCTATTATTGATGTTGCTGATGCTTTGCTGGGCAAGGGCTACGAGATTAAAATCTATGACAAGAACGTTGCCATTTCCCAGAAAACCAATACGAACGCAGACTTCATCGCTGCAAAGCTTCCGCATCTGCACGGAATTATTACCGATGATTTGGATTCCGTTTGCTCGGCAAGTGATGTGCTTGTAATTACAAACAAGGGAAAAGAATTTGCAGATGTGCCGGCAAAGTATCCTCACAAAGCAATTGTCGATCTAGTGCGTCAGTTCCAGACGATTGATTACGAAGGAAACTATGAGGGCATTAGCTGGGGCAATATTAACAATAATCCGGCTCAGAATGAAAAACTAGAGCGGGATATGGCTACTACTGAGTTTTAAGTTGTGAGGAGAAGTTTGAAACAAAGAAGTAGAGGTAAACCACTAAAAAAGAGTATAGCAAACAAGCCACCCGAAAATTAGCAATTAGCGGGTGAGAACAACTGCAAAATATAAAGAATAGAGAGATAACAATGACTACTGATTAGTGATTGTATATCCCCGAAGCCTGAGAAGTTCAAGAGCCTGTGATACTGTCAAAGTCTTTTCCTGTTTGACAGGCCTGTGCTCCAGAAATCCTTCCGGGTTGTAAGGCTCAAGTTTGCTCAGCATGTTCCAGATAGCGGTCAGGAGCATCTTGCAGACAGCGATGATTGCCTTTTTATGACCCCGGCGGGATTTGATCCTGTGATACCTCTCTTTCAATTCCGGGTGCTTTTTGGATTTGATCAAGGCATTGGCGACCTGGACAAGAAGAGGTTTCAAATAACTGCCGGCGCGGGAAATTCGCCTGGATTTTACTTTCTGGTTGCTCTGGTCATTACGGGGACAGCAGCCAGCCCAGGAGACAAGATGTTTGGATGACGGGAACACGGACATATCCGGACCAATCTCAGAGAGAATGGCAATAGCAGTCATCGGATTCTTATCTAATCCCGGGAGAGTAGAAAGTAAATCTAAAACGGCAGAAAAAGGTTCTGCGATCTGAAGGATCTCAGACTCGATCTCTTTCCGGTGGGCTTCAAGTTCATCAATGTGAGCGAGGCATTGACGAAGTTTGACAGCCTGTTCGGGAGAGATCGCCCCGTCAACAGCAGCCTGGATTTCAGAGACAGGTGTTTTGCACCGCGGATCTACAAAAGGAGAGACATCAAAAGTTTCGCCCGGATGTTCCAGGATATAGTTGGTAATGGAACGAGCAGACTTTCCAAAGACATCACTGAAAACGTCATCAAGTTTCAGGTTGGAAACAGTCAGGCAGTTCTGGGCCCGGTTCTTTTCGCCGGTGAGCATGTTGGTAAGTTTGACGCGATAGCGGACCAGATCCCGAAGCTGCCGGATTTCCGGAGAAGGGATAAAACTGGGTTTGATCATATCGCACATGAATAAGTCGCAGATCCATTTGGCATCCTTTCGATCCGTTTTGTTTCCCTTTTGCGGCTTGGTATATTTGGGATGAGCCAAGGTGACAAAACAGGACTTTTCCAGGATGTTAAAAACGGGGATCCAATACTTGCCGGTGGACTCCATACAGACTTCGGTACAGGAATATTTGGCAAGCCAGGCAGCTAATTTTCTGAGCCCTTTGGAAAAGGAAGAAAAGCGGGCTTGCTTATACTCTGTACGGCCATTGGGATCGGTAATACCGATGCAGGCATAGATCCAGGTTTTGTGGACGTCAAGGCCACAGCAGTTGTTACGAAAGATTTTAAACATAGGGTTCCTCCTGTAAAGAAATTTGCAGGACTGGCAGGGACTGGTCATCCGGCGAAATCGAGTCAACTTCGGAAGAGATAAGTTTACGGGCTACGGGAATGCGCCAATCATTGATGCCTTAACGGATGGCCGACCTATATAAAAATACGGGGTTGCCGCTATACAGCCCCGCCACTCACCTCCTCAGGTTCTGTAGTATGCCAGTATCCTACAAGAGGAGTATAACAACAAAGAAAGAAGAAGCGAAAGTTTATCCGAGAAAGTTTCATGACCTCATCGGTGCCTTTCGCAGAAAGGTGGTTTATAAGAATGAGAGAATTTGTTGGTATCGAGCAGAAAGATGGATGTACCTATACCACCTAACTCCATTTGCTGCAGTAATCAAAGTCGATAGCCGAATTATTGAGAGGTCTCTTATCAAATAGAGATTGGAAAGAAAATGGTGCTTTCCAATCACGGTATCGGAACTGTGCTAAAATTGGAACGTTAGCGTTTGTTAAACAAGGACATTCTAGCAAACTGCACAAATGCTCAAGTTCTTGCAAAACTTTTGAAATTTAATGAAAATATGTAGAAATTGATGGAGGGTAGGTCATGGCTGATTTTGCGTGGCTTGTGCGGCGGCTTAGGGCAATGAGCCTGCCAGAAGTTGCATGGAGAGTATCACAGAAAGCGATTCAGAAAAATGAAGGAAAGAGATTTAAGTCGCGCAAAACAGCTGTGACCGATACCCTATTCAATGAGCAATTGTCTGCATTACAATTGCAGATGAATGTAGACAGAATGCATTTGAACTGGGATAATCAGCAATATTCATTGAATAAAGGTATACCACTGCTTGGGGGGTACGACTATGAGACTTATAAAAAGCAGTGGAGTGCTGGTTTCCAGACTGACCACGAATGGCCGGAACAATTCAGCTATGATTTGGAATATAAGCAACGGGATGACATTGGTGATGCTAGAACCAACTGGGAATTGAATCGTCATTTCCAGTTTGCATTGCTGGCAAAAGACTATGCGACCAGCGGAGACTCCAAGTATTTAGCGGAACTAACAGAATTGTTTGAGAATTGGAACACAAAGAATCCGTTTCTGTGGGGGATTTCTTGGACAAGCGTTATGGAAGTAGCAATCCGGTGCAGCAATTGGTGTTACGCCTGGTGTTTTTTGAAAAAGGCGAATGCGCCGGAGAAGCTGCTAGGTCAGCTACATACAGGAATTCTGAATATGACGGACTATATCGCAAACCATTATTCAAGATATTCGTCCGCCAACAATCACCTGATTGTTGAAGCTTACGCGATTGGACAGTCAGGAATCTTATGTAATTATATGCCGTGGATGAAACTGGCGGTGGATATTCTCACACGGGAGCTTCCACTACAGAACTATTCCGACGGCATTAATAAGGAATTATCGTTGCATTACCAGTCCTTCTATATGGAGGCAATGGGGCTGATGATGCGACTTCTGATAAAGAATGGTATCGAAGTCCCTGCGACATGGAAACCTATGCTGGACAAAATGTGTTCTTATGTTGCTAACTGCACGGGTGACTATGGGGAAGTCGTGGTATTTGGCGATGATGATGATGGCAAAATACTTGATCTACAGGGAGGGCTAAACCACTATCGGTACGTTCTGGGTCTGTTCAGTTTTATGATGAATAAGCAGTACACGAAACTGGACGACCTGCAATGTGAAAACTTGAATTGGCTGTTCAATGAAGAAGATTGGAATACAGCGCTGAGGAAACAATTGTACTGTCCGCCACTTAGCATGTGCTACAAGGAAGGCGGTAACACCATCCTTAGAAGCAGTGACCGCCGTATTCTTATTGGAATCGACCATGCTGCTTTAGGCTTTGGCAGTATTGCGGCGCATGGACATGCGGACGCGCTGAGTTTTCAGATGTATGTGGACGGGCAGCCCATTTTTGTAGATCCGGGCACATATATCTATCATTGTGAGCTTGAAAGTAGAAACGCTTTCCGAAGGACCGAAAATCACAATACTGTATGTATCGACGGGAAAGACCAATCAGAGATGCTCGGAGCTTTTTTGTGGGGAAGAAAAGCAGAATGTGAATTGATTGATTATTCGGAAAGCCAGCAAAGAGTTGAGCTCACAGCTTCCCATAATGGATATGCCCCAGTAATTCATACCAGAACGTATGCATTCGATGGACACGCTGAGCTGAGTATCACTGACCGAATTAATAATACAAATGATAATAACAAAATACAAATCAATTATATTTTGGCCCCGAATTGTCAGGTGAAAGTCGAGGAAAAAGAGATTGATATTCGCGCTGGTTCGGTTAATGTGAAAATGATTATTGATAATTTGGACGCAAAAATTTGGATAAAAGATTTTCAGTATTCTGCAACATACGGAGAACAGATTGTAACAAGAGGAATTGTAATCGAGGCAGCAGCAAATGATACAGTTGTAAAAATGATTGTTGAATGATGATAAGATTATGGGAAATCAGACTGAGTTAATGAAATCCAGGATATATCGTATATATCAAGAGGAAAGATTAGTTCAATTATTCAAAAAAAGAGAGGATAAAGATGAAGTCTAATAGAAAAGTTCTTATTATTGTTGAGAACCTTCCGGTACCGTTCGATACTCGTGTATGGCAGGAAGCAACTACTTTGGCAGCTAACGGATATACCGTGTCGGTTATTTGCCCGAAGGGAAAAGGATATACGCAGGAAGAGGAATACCTTCAGGGAGTGCATATCTTCCGGCATGACCTTCCAGCAGAGG
This sequence comes from Pseudoflavonifractor sp. BSD2780061688st1 E11, assembly GCF_005844125.1. Classification (NCBI taxonomy): domain Bacteria; kingdom Bacillati; phylum Bacillota; class Clostridia; order Eubacteriales; family Oscillospiraceae; genus Pseudoflavonifractor; species Pseudoflavonifractor sp. BSD2780061688st1 E11. The sequence continues at coordinate 12,729 of NZ_SPHM01000046.1, read as the reverse complement.
GGAATGGTGCAGTTGGATACGCAAAAGAATACTTTACTGCACTGAAAGAAGAACTTCGACTAGCAAAAAAGGTATATAAGGAAATTGGCTTTGACGTAATTCATGGTTGCAATCCGCCAGATGATATTTACATGGTTGCAAAACATTTCAAAAAGTATGGTGTGAAATATGTATTCGACCATCATGATATTTGCCCGGAACTTTTTGAAGCCAAATTTGGAAAAACAAGTGGACTCCTGTATAAGAGTCAGTTGTGGTTGGAAAAGCAGACGTATAAGCACTGCACATTTGCTTTCGTAACAAATGAAAGCTATAAGAAAATCGCTATTGAACGTGGAATGATGAATCCGAACAAAGTAATCGTTCTGCGTAGTGGTCCTAAGCTGGATAGAATGAAAATTCAGCCTCCGGTAGAGAATATCAAACGCGGTAAAAAATACATGGTGGGTTACCTTGGTGTCATTGGACAGCAGGAAGGAATTGAGTTTATCTTAGAAGCTGCTAAATACTGCAAAGAAACTCTGAACCGCAATGATATTTTCTGGGGTATTGTTGGTGGCGGACCTCATGTTGCAGCACTTCGTGAAATGTGCAGCAAGATGGGGCTTGACGATTGTGTTGAGTTTACAGGACGAGTACCTGATCAGCAGCTTCTGGACTACTTGAATACAGCAGATGTATGTGTGAATTCTGACACCTACAACAGCATGAATGATAAGTCCACAATGAATAAGATTTTGGAATACATGGCTCTCGCAAAGCCTATCGTTCAGTTTGAATTGACAGAAGGGCATTATTCTGCACAGGAAGCCTCTCTTTATGCAGAGCAAAATAATGCTAAGGATATGGCAGATAAGATTATTTACCTGTTAGAAAATCCTGAGACTCGTAAGAAGATGGGTGAATTTGGTAGAAACCGAGTAATTAACGAGCTGAGCTGGGAACACACTAGTAAGGCCTTGTTGGAAGGTTATGAGAAGTTGTTTACAGGTCAATTTGATTGAGGTATAGAAATGGATAAAATTAAAAAGTTGCGCATGAAAAGAAAAATTTTAATGTTGCGCTTGTACTTGTCTGCTTTTTGGGGAAAAATGGGATATGAAAGAGCTGACATGATTAGAAAGAGCGGTCTTTTTCGCAGAGTGGGAAAAAATGTATATTTTCACCCATATAAAATTCCAACTGAGCCTATGGGAGTGTCATTGGGCGATAATGTTGTGGTTTGCACCGGAGTGGAATTTATTACTCATGATGTATCACATCGAATGTTAAACAATAACCCTCGATATAATGGGGGGGGCAAGCTTCAACTACTTAATGGATAAAATTGAAGTTGGAGATAATGTCTTGATTGGAGCATTTACGACAATTAGATATGGCGTAAAAATCGGAACAAATTGTGTTATTGCGTCAGGAAGTATGGTTATTAAAGATGTACCAGACAATAGTGTCGTAGGTGGAAATCCAGCCAAGTTTATCTGTTCCACAGATGAGTTTGTAGAAAAACGGAAACAAAAACAAGAAATGATGCCCCAATGGAATAATGGAGATAAGGTAGATTATTACAGAAGGCTTTGGGGACAGGAGAATATTTAATAACTATGAAAAACATACTTTTGATTTCAAATCATGTTTTCCATTACCGTCAGAAAGTATATAATGCTTTTGTAGAACGCTTTCATAATGATGGATATGAATTTCATGTGGCGTCAGACAGTTTTCAAGATGCCGGATATAACTTCAAATTTAAAGATCATGTAGTTAAAATGACAATACGGAATTACATTAGTTTAATCGACGAAATAAAGCCAGAATGTGTGATAGTTTTTCTGCATTTGAAAGACTATATCCAGATTCCAGTTATTTTATATTGCAGATTAAGGAAAATTCCAGTTATTTTTTGGAACAAAGGTCTTAGCGTTACAGATGCAAAGAATCCAATTAAAAATTTTGCCTACCATAGAATTCATGATTTGGCCGATGCACTCATTACATATACACCTGATATGAAGGGCAATTTTCAGCAAAAGAACTATAACAAGTTATTTGTTGCTTATAATTCTCTGGATTTTTCTGATATAGATAAAAGTAAATATAGTGACACTATTTCTATCAAGAAAAAATATGGTATAAAAGAAAAGCATGTGATACTTTATGTTTCTAGAATGCAGCCATATAAGAGACCAGAATTATTAGCAGATTTATTTGCAAATCAGGAGGATGTTGCCGTTGTTTTTATGGGTGCTGGAATGACACCTGAATTACAGGCCAAGATTGATGGGGCGGCTAATCTCTACTATTTGGGGCAAAAATATGGTGAAGAGGGTAACGAGGTGTTTGCCATGGGAGATGTTTTTAGCACTCCTGGAAATATTGGGCTATCTATATGTGATGCACTATTTTGGAATTTACCGATTTGTCTTTTGAAAGGTGACCATGCGCCGGAAATATACTATATGAAAGATGGCAGAACTGGATTTCTTGCAGATAACGAGGAAGATTTCAAGGAGAAAACGCTTGAATTGCTGAGCAGCGAGTCAAACCTGACTAGGGCAAAACAAGAGTGTGAGAAAGAGTATCAGGCAGAAGTGAGTATTGATAGAATGTATCAAGGTTTTAGTGACGCAATTGCGTATTGTAAAAAGAGCTATTAATGAGGATTGAAATGAAGATTGTAGATCAAATAATTGAATGTAGAGAAGCATTATTATCTACAAAGCCATCTTATTGGCCTAAATTTTATAAACACACTTATGTAAAAAAGAAAGATAATATTGAAAGTTATTTAGACGTGCCTTCTAATGTACATCCGAAATTATTTGATTTTGATATTAATCTTCTTAAAATTGGCACAAATTTCTGCAAGGAGCAGATAATTTTTCGAGCAGATAAGATTTGTAGTGGTAAGTGCATGGTTTATGAATGTGAGACCGAACAAATTTTGGATATGTGGAACATGGATCCACAAACAGGATACAGATGGCCCAATGAGATATATTATAAAGTTAGAAAAATAACGCCACAGGGATCTGTAGAGCGGGGAAATGATATTAAATATGCGTGGGAATTAAGTAACTCACATTTTCTGGTTACATTGGCTCAGGCGTATGTTTATACGGAGGACATGAAATATATAAATCAGTATTTCATGATCATGGACAACTGGATAAAAAATAATCCTGTGGGTTTTGGCGTTAATTGGTCTTGTACGATGGATGTGGCTTTGCGAGCTATTAATTACATTGTGTCAGCATCCATTCTATCTAAAGTGTATGAGCCGTTTGAGAGTTTATACAAGAAGTATTCGGGAATTCTGTATAGCCATATGCTTTTTATTAGGGATAATCTAGAATACGGATTTGTAAGGGAAAATCATTACCTGTCTGATATAACCGGTCTAAAAATGCTTTCTCAGATTTTTGTTGGAGATGAAAAAGCAGATAGGATTTATTCCTTTGCCTCAAAAAGCTTTATCGAAGAGATTAATTATCAGATTTATAAAGATGGAACCGACCATGAAGCAAGCACATGCTATCACGCCTTCGTGCTTGAGCTATTTGCTATTGGACTAGCTACGGATGAAAGTCTGAGAAAGCAAATGCCCCGAAAGCAAATAGCAATATTCTTCAATATGGTGAAATTCTCTGAAGAGCTATGCGCATTCAATAGATATCCTATAGTTGGCGATAATGACAGCGGTAGGGTATTGGATTTGAATGCAACAAGCGGTTTCAAAGACGTAGTTCCAGTATTTGCAAAGATGCTATTTGATATAAATATTGAAAGAATCAACGAATACAGTTTTATGATTCTTGGAAATAAGCGGCTTGCAATACCTAATAGTTATGAACAGCATAAAGGAGGACTTTTCCAGAAAGGAGGATATGCGATTGCAGATTCTTCTGTTCATAGAGTACTTTTGCATTCAGGAACGATAGGTAGAAAGGGAAAGGGTGGTCATGGACATAATGACCAAACTTCTATCGTAGTAGATAGCTATGGTGCTCCATTCATTATTGATGCAGGTAGCTATGTCTATGAAAGAGATTTGATAGAAAGACATGCGTTTCGCTCAACGGTAGCCCATAATTGTGTAATGCTCGGAGAAGTTGAACAAAATAATATTGTGTGGAGCAAGCCATTTAAGATGCAGAATAATACAAAAGCAAAAATTTCTGCTGAATATAAGGCGGATAAGACGACATTAGTAGGAACGCATTTTGGCTACGAAAAGAAATTCTCAACAATCATTCATAGAGAGATTGAAATTTCTGAGAAATTGGTCATAACGGATATTATTGATGGTAAATATGAGGGAACAATTAGTATGTTGCTGACATTTGATCCATCGGTTTCTGTAAAGATAGCTGATAATATTGTGTACGCATCTTTATGCAATGGGAAAGAAGTCTCTATAAATTTAGATGAGGCGGTTGTAGGAACTATTGTAGATGTAGAGTACTCCCCTGAATATGGAGAAAAGTATCAAACCAAGGGACTAAAAGCTACATGGAGTAAGAATCAGGAAAAATCCTCAAAAAGACTGATTATAATGTGATATGAAAGGAATGGCAATGAAGAAATTAAAAGTTCTGATGGTAGATTATGCTCTTCCACGCAATAAATATGCACATGGTTTATGTACAGAATTATGCAAAAAAGTCGAATTGCAAGTTGCTTGTGACTCGAGAAAAGAAGTTGGATTTGAGCCGACATATACGGTTATTCCAATGCTGTATAACGGTGGAAAAAACAAATATGGAGCGCTTTTTGCATATTTTCTAAGCAATTTTAAATTGGCAGCGATGGTGGTTACAGGTAGATATGATGTGCTTCATGTACAGACTTTCAAAAAGCCTTCGTATGAAATTGCGTTATATAAGAAACTCCATCCTTTTGTCGGCAAGATGGTACACACAGTACATAATGTTCTTCCTCATGAGGAAAAGGACGAAAATCATAAACTGTATAAGAGCTTCTATGATGCATGTGACGAATTAATAGTCCATAATGAGTATAGTAAGCAGCTTTTGATTGATGTTTTTGGTATCACTTCTGATAAGATTACAATTGCTGCACATGGTGTGTATTCAACGCATGTAGCGTCTGATATTGAAAAATCAGATCGTGAGAAATTTACTGTTTTGCTTTTTGGAAAGGTGAGAAAGTATAAAGGCATTGATGTGTTGATTAAATCTGTGCAATATCTTTCTGAAGAAGCAAAAAAGAAGATTAGAATCATAATTGCTGGTGAGCAGTTTAAGGATCTGGATGATACGGATTATGAAGCATTGATTCAGGAATGTAAAGCTGAATCAATTATAGAATTTAGAAATCGTCGTATTAGTGACCAAGAAAAAGCTCAACTGTTTACTGAGGCGGATGTATGTGTGTGTCCGTATCGTGTGATTTTCGGTAGTGGCGTTTTGTTGGAATCATATACCTACAAATGTCCTGTTATTGTTAGTGATGTTCCTGTTTTTTGCGAAGAAACAGATAACGGAAAGACAGGCTTGATTTTCAAAAATGAGGATCCGAAGGATCTGGCAGAGAAGTTAGAACGAATGGTTTGGATGAATTCTGAAGAACGGAAGGAATTTATTACCAATATTCATTCTTTAGTAGAAACGAAATATAACTGGAAAAGTTCCGCTCAAAAAACGCTTCAAGCGTATCAAAAAAAAATAAGAGGTATTTAAGTGAAAATTAGAGTTTGTAAACTATATAGCTTTATTATATGCTTAATACTGTTACTAGACTTTAATTTATGGTATTTGTTTAAGTTACCTACATGGTTATTTACCATGAATTCTAAAAGTAACAAATTTCTGATTGTAATATTAATTTTATTAATGTACATTGATGTTTTGTTTACGAAGCAAGCATCTATCAGAGCATATCGTTATCAGATAAGATACTCAATGATACTTGTACTAACGGTAGTGTTCTTGTCAGTGAGTACAGCCTTTATGTACAAAGCACAAGGAATTAATTCAACAATACGAATTGCAAATGTGTATTTTGTACCGTTGTTAGTGATTCCGATATTATATATATATGAAAATGACCGAAAATTAGATAGCTTAGTGCGAATGGCTGAGTTTGCTACATTTTTATGGTATATTGTTGCTATTGTACAGTACAATGCTTACAATTTTTCAGGAACGGTATTTCTTCATGATTTTTTTGGAAGTGAAGGAGGAGTTGTTTTACGAAACAATACCATTCGATTAACTATGTTTGCATTTGGTAATACTGCAGTAATTTATAATTTTTATAAATTAATTTGTGGCGATAGAAGAAGAATTTGGTATGCAAGTAATTTGATTTTAGGTATAATTTGCGTTGTTCTAATACAGAAAACAAGAATGTACTATTTGGCAGATACTATCGGAGTTATGGTTGTGCTATTCTTCTCCGGGAAGGCTAAAAATGCAAGACTACGAAATATAACAATCTTGGTTGTAGCAATATTTTATCTGTTTGCATCGGGTATGATTGAACAGTTCTTGAGTTCAATATTTGTGGGCAACGATGTTTATAAGTTAAATAGTACAGAAGTAAGAGTTGATGCAATAGGTTATTATATAGCCCGGTTTTTACAGAATCCGCTTACAGGAATGGGATTTGTATCAGAAAGTAAATACCCAACACTGGTTCATGGACCGCTAATGAATTTCTACCTTTCTGATGTAGGTTTTGTAGGTGTGTTGGCTCAAACTGGAATTTTCTCTATTGTGATTTATGTGATGCCTTTGATTAGAATGATTAATGTGTCAAAATTAGCAATAAAGTCCGGGTGCGCTGAGAGATATTGTTTTCAAATTGCATTGACAGTGTATTTTTTAATTACTTCTATATCAATAGCTGCGACTGTTCCTGGATGCGCTGTTGGATTTGCATTTGCAATAGCCTATACGGAAATTGTTAAAAGACAGATACATGAAATGATGAGCTTTTGATTTTTATATAAAGGAATTTTGGAAGGTGGGATAGATAGTGGTACAAGCAAATAATATTGCAGTGATTGTGTTGAATTATAATACACCAGCTTTAACAATGAAAAATGTTGATATTTTATATTCTAAAAATGAAGGTGTTCATGTTATTATAGTTGACAATTTATCTACAGATGATTCATTTGATATACTATCAGAACACTATAAATTGAATTCGGAAATTGATGTTGTATCTTCTGGAGAAAATGGGGGATATTCAAAAGGAAACAATTTCGGTATTAAGTATGCGCTTGGTAATTATCCTCAAATTGAATATGTAGCTATTATGAATCCGGATGTGTTATGTGCAGAGGATAATGTGCTTATATCTTTAGCGGGCATGCTGAAAGAAGATAGAAAATTGGCCGTGTTGGCACCGCTTATGATCCAAGATGATCACATTGTTCCGGTAAAGGTTGGCTGGAAATGTGAGAATAGCTTTAGAATATGGCAAAAAAGATGTTATTGGGCGAACTCACTTCTGAAGAATAGATGTAGCTATGACAAGTTTGAGATAAATGAAGATAAAGTCTTGTATTGTGAAGTAGTTCAAGGTAGTTTTTTTATAATCAAAAGAGCTGTTTTTGAACAGGTCGGTTTTTTTGATGAGAATGTTTTTCTATACTATGAAGAAAATATTTTGGGAAAAAAAATCAAAGCATTAGGGTATAAAGAGGGAACATCACTTTCTTGTACATACATCCATGAGCATCATTTTGAGCCATTGTCTTTATCTAAAGAAAAGCGATTGAAAAGAAGAGAATATGCATCTGCAGAATATTATTGCAAGGAATGCTTAAAATCAAATAATTTTTTGGTTTTTGTTTTGAAACTACAAGCATTTATTAATCTTAACATAGAGCTTCCTTTAGTGTGTATGCTTAAGTGTATAAATAAGAGATAATGAGTTTTCCTGCACCGGCCTTTTTAGTGTAGGCGGAAAGGTAATAATAGCTAATGATAGATAAAATCAAAAATTTTAAGAATTTGTCACCCGTAGCAAAAGCTTCGCTTGCATTGTTATTTGCCAATTTAGTGCTAAAGGGACTTTCAATGATTAGCGGTCCCATTTTTACAAGACTGATGCCTGCAGACCAATATGGTATTGTGTCAACATTTACGTCTTGGCAAACAATGCTTACCACTTTGATAACATTGAATTTAGGCTCTGGCGTTTTTAATAATGGCATGCTCGAGTTTAAAGACGATCGATCAAGTTTTCAGTTTTCGCTGATTATAGTTTCGTGTAGTTCCGCACTTCTTTTTTTGGTGGTCTTCCAAGTTTTTAAACAGCAGCTATTAGAAATATTTGAAATGCCGGAACAATTAGCATATTTGCTGTTTTTATACTATTTCTTTGTTCCTATATTTGGATATTGGAGCGGAAGACAAAGATTTGAATATAAATATAAGTTGCTAACACTTTTAACAATTCTAATTGCCGTTGTATCTCTTGGTCTTGGTGTGATTTCTGTGGTTAGTGTACCAGACGATAATAAAGCAATGGCAAGAATAATCGCAACAGATTTACCTAAAATTGTAGTTGGCTTTATCTTTTTGATTTATATAGGGGTACAAGCTAAATTTAGAGCTAAAATTAAGTATATGGTGTATGCGGTAAAGTTCAATCTACCACTGCTTCCGCATTATTTATCAATGTATGTCTTGTCGAGTTCGGATAGGATTATGATTACAAAGATTGTAGGTGCTGCCTACACGGCCATATATTCTGTTTCGTATACAGTAGGTATGATTATTAATATAGTTTGGACCTCAGTTGAGTCCGCTATTGCTCCGTGGATATACGAAAAGCTGAATGTGAAAGACTATAAAAGTGTTAGAAGTAGAACATTTCAAATTCTTGTTTTCTTTGCTGTTCTTAGTAATTTTTGTGCTCTTTTTGCACCAGAAATAATTTGGATTTTAGCTCCTAAACAGTATTATGAAGGTGTTTATATCATCCCTTCAATAGCAGCAAGTTCATTTTTTATAGCGGCATATTCAATGCATATGCGTGTTGAATTATTCTATAAACAAACAGTTTTTGCGACTGCTTGCACCTGTATAGCCGCGGTGACTAATATTATTTTAAATTATATTTTTATCCCAATGTTTGGCTATATAGCGGCAGGCTATACGACTCTTGTTTGCTACACGCTGTTGTTTGCTCTCCATAGTATCAATGTGCATATGAGAGGCTTCTCTAATGCAATTGATAGTAAAAAAATATGGTCGCTCGCTGTGATTGTTTTGATTACATCATGTTTTATGAATGTAGTATATCGGTACACAGTTTTGCGTTTTGGATTAATACTTATAATTTTGAGCATTCTTATTATTAAAAGAGACGCAATCGTAAAATTATTTAAAAAGAAGTAATTATCAGGAAGGGCGTGAGAAAATTGAGGAAGAGAATTGTCGGATTAATGGGTTGTACAGTGAATAATAAAAATTTGGGCTGTATGGCATTATCATATTCATTAGTTAATTGCATTAATGAGATAGCAAAGAAAGAGTCAATTGATGTTGAATTTGTCTTTTTTGATAATTCTGCAACCAACACTGCAATTACGAAATTGAGAAACCAACTTGGGTTGCTAGATAATCAGGCTATAATTGCTAAAGCACTAGAATGGGATTTTCATACATTGAAAGCGGTTGGAAGAACGATAAAACATTTTCCGGATACAATGAAATCGTTGCAGATTATAAAGTCTTGCGATTTTATTGTTGATCTTACGCAAGGCGATAGTTTTTCCGATATTTATGGGCAGGATCGATTTTATCGGTGGACTGGTGCTAAAGCACTAGTTGAAAAAACGAAAATTCCACTAGTATTAGGACCTCAAACATATGGACCTTTTTTTGACGATAAAGTAAAGAAATTTGCGAAGAGTGTAATAGAGGCCGCAGCAATTGTTATAGCGCGAGATGAAGAATCCAAAGAATATGTAGAATCGTTTTGCTCTAAGAGTGTTTTGTCAACCACGGATTTAGCATTTATGCTTCCGCATAAAAAGGCTGATATAGGTGCACAATCTAAAATTCGTATAGGAATAAATCCTTCTGGCTTATTATGCCGAAATAAAACTGATGATAGTTCATTTGATTCGAAATTTAAGACAGACTATGAAAAGTACATGAATCATATTATTGACTGGCTGAAAAAACAACAGAGCTATGAAATCCATATGATTTCACATGTGGGCAATGAGGCTATTGATTCAATGGGCGGAATCGATGGTGTAATATACCATCAAGAGTGTGCAACACCTATTGAAGTCAAGACTTTGATTTCGTCTATGGACATATTTGTTGGGGCAAGAATGCATGCGACTATTGGAGCGGTTTCTAGTGGTGTGGCTACAATTCCTGTTGCATATAGCCGAAAATTTAGTGGTTTATATGGGGCTTTAGGGTATCCTTATATTATTGATTTGCAGTCGCTTGATACAGAAAAAGCGATAGAGTTAACAAAAGAATATATATTAGGATATATCCAACTGCAATCTGCAACTAGGGCTATAAGAAGTAGAATCCAAACTAAAAGTAATCTCACTCAAGAGATATTTAGTGATTTACTAAGAGGAGAGGCATAAATTATGGAAAGGCATTTTTACACAAGTGAGCGTAATGCTCAAATAGTGATAGCACTTTTGAAAAATCATGGAATACGTAAGGTTATTGCAAGTCCGGGAACAACTAATATTTGTTTAATTGCGAGTATGCAACAAGATCCGTATTTTGAAATCTACTCGGCCGCAGATGAGCGTTCTGCTGGCTATATTGCTTGTGGTATGGCTGCCGAGTCTGGTGAACCAGTCGTCATCAGCTGTACAGGTGCCACGGCATCAAGAAATTATATGCCTGCACTTACAGAGGCCTTTTATAGAAAATTACCGGTGCTTGCAATAACATCGTCAAGAAGAAACTATCGAATTGGACATAACTTTGATCAGGTAACGGATAGAACACAGTTGCCAAAAGATGTGGCCAAATTAAGTGTCCAAGTGCCTTTGGTATATGATAATGAGAGTGAGTGGGCAGATATTATTGCAGTTAATAAGGCAATTCTCGAATTGACCCATCGTGGAAATGGTCCTGTACATATAAACCTTGAAACCAACTATAGTAGAGATTATTCTGTCAAAGAAATACCTGCCGTAAGAATCATCAAGAGAATTGAATATGGTATGGAGTTCCCTAAGATTTCTTATAACAGAGTTGCAATTATGGTCGGTGCTCATGTTGCTTGGAGCAAAGAGTTGACTGAGTGTGTTGATAGATTTTGTGAAACTAATAATGGTGTTGTACTATGTGATCACACAAGTAATTACAAAGGAAGGTATAGAATTTTTGCTAATCTTGCATCGATTCAGAAACAGTACAAGCCTTCTTTTAAGAAAGCAGATTTGGTTATTCATATTGGAGATGTTTCTGCATCAAATTATAATATTGAAACTGAAAATGTGTGGCGCGTCAATCCAGATGGTGAATTGAGAGATCCATACGGCAAACTCAGATATGTGTTTGAGATGAAAGAGGAAAACTTTTTTGCACATTATGTATCCTCAAAGAGAAATTTGGAGTTTTTTAATGCTTGTAAGGAAGAGTGTGAATTAATTTCTAATACACTTCGTGAAAAGATAGATGAGTTGCCTTTTTCCAATGCATGGGCAGCATCTCAAACCGCACATAAATTACCTGATAATTCTGCAATTCACTTTGGAATACAAAATTCGTTAAGATTTTGGAATTACTTTGATGTTAAAAAGAGTGTCTTGGGTTATTGTAACACCGGCGGATTTGGAATTGATGGTAACATGTCTTCTACAATTGGTGCGGCATTGGCTGATCCAAAAAAAATATTCTATTGTGTTTTAGGTGATTTGGCGTTTTTTTACGATATGAACTCCCTTGGCAATAAACATTTACCTAATAATATTAGAATATTGCTTGTAAATAATGGTAAAGGCACTGAATTTAAGTTGAGCGGGAATCCGGGATATTTATTTGGCGATGAAGCGGATAAGTATATTGCTGCGGCAGGTCATTATGGAAATAAATCGAGAGATTTGGTTAAGCATTATTCAGAAGATCTTGGATTTGAATATCTCTCAGCGACTTCTAAAGGGGAATATTTGAAGTTGGTGGACCATTTCACAACTTCTGAACGCTTGGAAAAGCCTATATTAATAGAAATTTTTACAGAGAGCTTTAATGAGGATGCAGCATTAACTTTAATTAGAAATACTGTTGTTGATGAAGCTATTGCGGCGGCCAATAGAGGAAAAAGTGTTGTCAAAAATTTACTCGGTGATAAAAATACCCAAATCGTAAAGAAGCTATTGAGGAAAAAGTAAGGAGGAATAAAATTAATGATATGCTTGATTCTTGGTGGGACAGGCGTTATGGGGAGACATTTAGTTAAGCTTCTCGAAGAGGACAACCATGATGTTTATGTTACATCCAGAAAAAAGATTGATTCTACATCTAAAACCCATTACCTTACAGGCAATGCTCGTGACGATGGTTTTTTAAAATATTGTGTCGATGAAATTAGTAAACAAGAGTCAGATAAAATAGATGTCATCGTTGATTTTATGAGTTATAAAACAGATGAATTTGCTAAAAAAGTAGATTTTCTTTTAAATAACTAAGACTTCCCACACCAATAAGGTGTGTTGAACCTTGAAAATTCAATATTTCAGCCAATAAAAAAGGCATAAAT
>NZ_SPHM01000045.1:0-24068 GCF_005844125.1 Pseudoflavonifractor sp. BSD2780061688st1 E11 | reverse complement strand
CATAAATCACTATTTTGTCAGCTGAAATATTGAATTTTCAAGGAGCGAAGCCCATTTCAGGTATGGGAAGTCTTAGTTAGTAACTATACTTATAAGCAAGCCCACAATAGACGCAACCGCTGCCACAGTATTTATAATCGCAATAAAATACTTTACAAATTCCCATATAATCAATTTTGCCTTTTGCGATTTTTTTACCTTATTAACTTCATTCTCTTCATGTGCAATTTTTTTCGCCACACTATCACCTTCAGTCCAATATAGCCTTTTCCATAATATATCATATTTTCACATAATTTTCGACAAAATAATATATGTAACATATGTATAATCTTTCATTCTTTCTTCACAGAATCGCCTCCTTTTTTTCCATAAGAAAAGAGAGATATGAATTACCTCCCTTTCCATGTTCCCTGTCTAATTATAAATCAGTTCCTGCCGGACGATTTCATCCGCCCGGTTACAAATGCTGTTCATTGCCTGTACCCATGCAAGCGGATCCTTTGCCTTTAATTCTTCGGTGACCTGTTCCACTCGCTTCATCTGCTCAATGATCCGTTCAAACCGTTCCCTTGCCTGTTCGTCTATATCCACCAAATGTTTATCCAGCTTTCCAATTAGCAGCATGGACTGATACCAGTCCGGCTTATGGTCTTTCAAATAACTTTTGCGAAGCAAACCATACTTTCCAATGGATCTTGATTTCTCTATCGGAGCAATCCCTAAACTGGGAAGCAGGTAACCTCCAACCTGCACATAAGTTCCACCCATTTGTTCAAATATACTTTTCTCTCTGTTCATATCGATCTTCCCTCCATTTTTATCTGCTGATATTTTTATTCTGTTTCGCCCAACCCCTTAACAGCTTTTCAATCAACTCGATTTGCTGTAAAGGTGTGTAATCTGCCGGAAAATATTTCCCCACCCTGTCCAATGGAATCTTTACCTGTTCCCTTTGATTCGGTTTCACCTCCTCCATAATTTCATAAATACTATCCATATCCAGAAGATTCTGCTGGCTCATACGTTTCAGCCGATTTGCCTGAGACAGATTTGGAATACTCTGTTCTATTTCCATGACTGCATGTAATTCGTACTGTTCCTCTTCCGTCAGAAAAGAAATCTCCACTGCGGAAGTCAGTGCCAGCTTTTCTTCATCCACCATATCCAAAATCTTCGGGATTAAATGTGTCAACCTGATATACCGCTTGATCTGATTGACACTTTCCCCCACCTGTCTGGCAAGAAGTTCATTACTTCGAATTCCTTTTTTACCAGATTTTTGTTTAATGATCACTCTTCCGTTTTCATCTATTTCGCTTTCCAGCGGATAGATTTCTAATGTTTCATTTTCCAACTTCGGTTCAACTTGACCCGAAGTTAAATCATTTCTCCTGCCCTGTTGTTTCATGGCCTCCAGTTTCATCTTATAGGCAAATGCTTTTTCACTTGGAAGAATTTTCTCTCTTTGCAGGTTGCTGTCCACCATAGCAATAGTGGCTTGATCATCATCCAGTTCCCGGATAATCACCGGAAGTTCTGTGATTCCTGCCCAAATGGCAGCTTCCTTTCTCCGATGTCCGGCAATAATCTCATAACCGTCACCATTGGGATTTTTCCTTATCAGCAGCGGAATCAGTATCCCCTCTTTTTCAATACTTTGTCGAAGTTCAAATAATTCCGGGTTCTTTTCCACCTTAAAAGGATGCCCCTTAAAATCATGTAATTCTGAAATACTCATCATTACAATGCCCTTATCCGGCTCAATACTTACTGATGAACACATTTCTTTTCTCTTTGGCATTTTCCATTCCTCCTTGTTCTTTTCCGGCATAAGAAAAAGGACACTCATCTCAGAATCTCTGAAAACAAGCGTCCTTTCGGCTTTTTCAAGTATTTAATTTAGAAGTTATGAACGGATTTCAAATGTGTTCACTTACACGAGGTGCAGAACCACAGACACTTCAATCCCACTCATAATCTGCTTTTTCTTGCCCTGTTTTCCCGTTGGTGAAAAGCTAATATACCTCGCAAAGTGCTGAAAATTCAGCATTTCTACGAATTCACCCGATGTAGACAACAGACCGTCTCGACTGTGTTTTCGTTGAGCAACCGAATTGTATCGCCTTCACAGCCGTTATAATACACCGGGAACTTAAAGCTGATCTGCTTTATGATGCGCCCGCTGCCGTCCCTTTCGGGATACAATTCGATTGTCTTGATGAACGTTCTCATAAATTCCTTCTTTTCAAGATCCGTCATCTTTCCATATATCTTATCAAATTCCAGAAGGAATTGATAGACCTGTTTTCCGGTGATCTGCTCCCCGCAGGATGCTGATATCTTCGTCTCCACATCCGAAAGCATCTCCTCCAGTTCCGAGATCCGGTCATACAGGTTATCCAGGCGTTCCTGCATATCCTGATACTTCCGGTCGTAATGCCGGTCGTTCACGTCCAGCTTATCCAGCATAAGCACCAGCTTCTTTTTGGCCCCCACCACCTGCAGGAGCTTTCCCTTCATCTGCGTCCGTTCCTCTTCCAGGGCGGAGACATCCACCTTCTCGTACAGCTTGTCCTGGATGAAATCCCGGAACTTTTCCATCGCCACCATATCACGGATGATCTGAACCACTTCCCCATTCAGTTCATCCTGGTTCAGGGAAGGTTTAAAGTCGCAGAAATGTTCTTCGTCAATCTTCTTCCTGTGCTGGCACCTGTAATAGAAATCATCCTTGTACTCCCCGGTCTTCTTATTTTTCCTCCGTCTCACCGTCCCGGCCATCCCGGAACCGCAGACCGGACATTTCAGGATTCCGGATAAAATATGCTCATGGTCCAGGCTGTGGGTTTTATACCATTTCACGCCCGTGACCTTACGCTTGGCCCTGGCCGCCTCCCAGGTCTCCTGGTCAATGACCGCCTCATGGAGCCCTTCTGCCAGAAGATACTCCTCCTTCTTTACCCGCCGGTACTGGTCCCTTGTCCCTTTCACCTTTTCCGTTGCGTTCTTCCCGTACGCGATCTTGCCTGCGTAGACCGGATTATCCAGGATTTTCAGGACCGTGCTCCTGGTAAAATGGCTCACCTCCTGCTCCCGCAGCTTCTTTTTGGAATACCCGTGCTGATTCAGATACTTGCTGATGGAATCCGCCCCCATGTCCGTATGGACAAATTTTTCAAAAATCAGCCGGACAATCTCCGCTTCTTCCGGGTTCACAATCAGCGTGCTGTTTTTGGAATCCAGGAGATACCCGAAAGGCGCCTGCCCGCCGTTCCATTTCCCTTCCCTGGCTTTCTGCCTGCGCCCTTCCATCGTCTGGACCAGGATATTTTCCCGCTCGATCTCAGCCACGGCAGACAGCACGGTGATGGTCAGTTTCCCGGAATCTTTGGAAGAATCAATCCCGTCTTCCACACAGATCAGGTTCACGCCGTAATCTTGGATATACTGCAGGGAATTCAGCACATCCGCCGCGTTCCTGCCAAACCTGGACAGCTTGAACACCAGGATATAACTCACCCCGTCCCGGTCATCCGCCACATCCTGGAGCATCCGTTGGAATTCCGGCCTTCCGGTAATGCTCTTGCCGGACTTACCTGCGTCACAGTATTCCCTGACAATCTCCATGCCCTGAAACTCCGCGAATTTCACCAACCGGTCCTTCTGGGCATCCAGGCTGTAGCCGTCCACCTGCATGGCAGTAGAGACCCTGATATAAAGATAGCATTTTTCTTTGTTCTTCACGCTTCCGCCTCCTCATATTCTGCCGTCTCCGGCACCATCCGGAAATGCTTCAGGGCGTCCAGGATCGCAAATTCCTTTTCCTTCGGGCATTTCGGGACGCGCGCCTTCGGATCCTCCGGCTTATTATAGTTCTCCCCCATCTCTATGCCGTATTTCCGCTTGATCTGGGCGATATACAGGGAGGATACTTTCAGCCCGGCCGTTTCCAGGACATACGCCTTGATCTCCGCATAAGTCGCTTTCGCTTCCGGCACGGTCACCGGCAGTTTCCGGCAGTCCAGTTCAAAAGACACCATTTCATCCGGAAGCTCCGGATCCCCGGATGCCGCTTCCCCGTCATAGAAAACCGGGAACCGGAAGGCGATGGATTTCAGGATCCTTCCATCATCCTGCTCTTCCGGGAACACCTCAATCCTCTCAATGAACTGCCGGCACAGTTCCCGCCGCTCCGCGCAGGTCATTTTCCTGTAAAGCCGGTCAAAATGGTCCAGGATGCGGCTGATCTGTTCGGAAGAATGGATCCCTTCCCGGACTGCGGCCAGCTTTTTCCTCACCTTCCCGATTTCTGTCTCCAGCTGCTCGATCCGGTCATAGGCGGCGTCAATCTTCTCCTGGATAGCATCATAAGCCTTGTCATATCCATCCGACAGGGCATCCAGATGGTCAAGTTCCCCGCCCAGTTTGTATTTCAAGTGTTCCTGGCCATGCAGCCTCCTGCGCAGGTCTTTCAGCTTCCCCTCTAAAGCCGCTTCCGATGTGGAATCTCCCACAGCCCCCGCAAACGCCTTCTGGAATTCTTCCGTCCGTGTCAGCTGTACAAGGATCTCCATCACGGCGCCATCCAGCTTCTTCTGATTATAGGTGTGATGGAAACCGCATCGCCGCCCCTCGGATTTCCGATAATACCGGCAGGCGTAATAGTGGATCGGCTTGTAATGCCCGCCTCTGTTCCGGTTGATGGTTTTGCTTTTTTTCACTACCAGCCCTGCCCCGCACACAGGGCATTTCACCAGGCCGGACAGCATGCTGATCCGTTCCGGTTCATCCTTTTCATAACGGACGGCACCCTGCTTCCTCTTAGTCTGTACCCTTTCCCACATTTCTTCCGGGATGATCGCTTCCTGCTTTCCCCGGACTGTGATTTCTTCCCTTTGGTCCTTTTCTGCTCTCCCCCTGTTCGTCCTGCGGAAATATACGATCTTCCCGCAGTAAAAAGGATTGTCCAACACACCGGCCGCAAAATCCCGGTTAAAGGAACAGGAGCTTCCTTTGGAAATCCGCCGGTACCCATGGTCATTCAGCCACCGCACCACTGTGGCCAGCTGCATTTCCGGTTCCAGATACTTGGCGTAGATCAGCCGGACAATCTCCGCTTCCCCCGGCTCCACTACCAGGCTGCCGCCCTCATTCCGGTATCCGAAAGGCGCGGGGCCGCCCGCCCAGCCTCCCTCCATCACCTTCTGCATCCGCCCTGCCATAAACTGCACCCGGATGTTCTCCCGCTCAATCTCCGCCACAGCGGACAGGATGGCAAGGGTCAGCCGCCCGCCCTGGGTGGAACTGTCAATGCTGTCTTCCACACATACCAGATCCACGCCGTAATCCAGAAGCGTCTGGATGGACTTCAGAACATCCGCGGCGTTTCGCCCGAACCGGGACAGCTTAAACACCAGCACATAAGAGATCTGATCCTTTCCGCTGGCGATATCGTCCATCATCTCCATAAAGGCAGGCCTTCCCAGGATGCTCTTTCCCGATTTTCCGGCGTCACAGTATTCGCCCGCGATTTCAAGGTTCTTATATTCCGCATACTGGCGCAGGCGTTCCTGCTGAGCCTCCAGGCTGTATCCTTCCATCTGGGCGGCCGTGGAAACACGGGTGTAAATGTAGCATTTCTTTTTCACGTCCTCACCTCTTTCGGTTGCTCACTGTCACACGGTTCGCCGTGCATGATTAATATATCGGAGTCCGGCATCCCCGCCAACTCGCAGGACGCACAAGGTTTCTCCCTGAAAACTATGCAGAACGCACAGAAAAAGCCGACAGCCCAAATGACTGCCGGTAAGGACATGATTTCAGGATGTTTGTTCGGCAGATCCCTGCGTCTTTTCTTCGTCCAGTTCTTTCAGTATTTCAGCGCCGTACTTCTGGATCATCCGCGCCATAAACTCAGCACAGCACTCCATGTTCAGGGCAGCCTGTTTTTCTGTGTACACGCCTGTGCTGACCAGTTCCCGTCTTTCCATGAGTTTCCCGCCTCTCCTGCCGCAGGGATAAGCCCTGCTTTGTTTTCTCATGTCACAGGCAAAGAAAAAACAGTTATATTTACCCTCCCGCCAAAAATCACAAAAAGAAACCCGTCGGCACATTTTTCCAACGGGTTCTAAAGATTTTATTTATTATCGAACAGACTGATCTGCCAATATTCACTTTTTTCCGGAAATTCTTTCAGATAATCAAAAATTTGATCTGTCTGATACATGATTCCTGCCTTACGGCAGGTTTCTCTGAAGATATGCAGAAGGTGTTTGCTATTCGGGCTGTTTATTACATAGTCATATCCATATTTATTCCAATATTTTTCTGACAATCCTGGAAATACTTGATCCAGGGCATGATAGAAATATTCCCGGTTTCCCTCCCGCAGAGTAACACCCATTCCAAAATTTACAATACCTTTCACACCCGCAACCACGCAGTATTCCAGAATTCCTTTTAAATTTTCCTCTGTATCATTAATAAAAGGGAGAATCGGAGTCAGCCATACGATAGTCGGGATCCTTTCTTCCTGCATTTTTTGTAAGACCTGTATTCTTCTGCTTGTTGTACAGACATTCGGTTCCAAAATCCTGCACAATTTATCATCGTAAGTTGTCAGAGTCATCTGCACTACCGCTTTCGCCCTTTCGTTGATCTGGCACAGGAGATCCAAATCCCGCAAAATCCGATCCGACTTTGTCAATACAGCGGCTCCGTACCCATACTGCCGGATCAGTTCCAGACATTTTCTGGTCAGTCTCAGCTGTTCTTCACAGGGCAGATATGGATCACACATAGCACCTGTTCCGATCATGCATTTTCTTCTCTTTGACCGGAGTTTCTGTTCCAAAAGAGCCGGGGCATTCCGTTTTACTTCGATATCCTCAAAGGGGTGGGTAAAGCCATAACATCTGCTTCGGCTGTCACAATAAATGCATCCATGGGTACAGCCCCTGTAAATATTCATCCCATTGTCTGCGGATAGAATTCCCTTAGCATCAACAAAATGCATTTTTCATCTCTCCTGTTTTCTTTAATCTATATTGCATCCAGAAAATTCAGTAAATTATTTCCAATGCTTCAGTTTGGAAAGGAACGTGTCAAATTGCAAATATCTTTCCTTATCTGGCAAATTATTAGGATTCGGCATATGTTCCACAAGATAGTTCAGCAATTCGTCTTTTGACGGATATACAAATTTCCCATTTATATAACACCACTTACAATAGTCTTCATTAAAAGTTCCATCCGTCTCTCTGCTGATGCAATCATCCTCGTTTAAAGGCATTCCGCAACATTGACAAATCAGCTGTCTCGGGGAACCAAGGAGTGTATTAATTGATATACCAAATTCTTTTGACAGCAGCTTTAATGTGTCAGTATTCGGCTGTGTTTCTCCGTTTTCCCACCGGCTTACCGCCTGCCTTGTAACCATGACCCGTTCCGCCAGCTGATCCTGCGTAAGATTATGTTTTTCCCGCAGGGTTTTAAGTATTTTCCATATTTCCAAACTAAATTCCTCCATTCAAAATAATTGACAGTCTTATTATGCTCTTAAACAGCAAAAGATGCCAGCAACCTGCTGTTGCTGCAATTCAAGATATCAACCGAATGCGTCCCCTAATTAAATTTTATTTATCGGATGACGGATCACCGTCCTCCACTTTTCCTGCGGGACACGCCTGGCATCTGAAAGATAGATTTCATGATGCATCCGGCCGTTGGAAAAATCATTTGCATATCCATTTTCTCTGAGAAAAGCATCCATCAGAGCAATGGTCCGGGGTTCCTCGTCAAAAGCACCCATATGCATACACTGGACGCACAGACCTTCTTCGATGGTCAGGAACTCCACTTTTGAAAAATCCTGTTTCTTTTTTGACTCAGCTTCCCGGACCGCCCAGTCAAAATCTGCCTTCTTCACAAAATCCGGAAGACGGATCACGGAAATCCACTGGAATTCTTCCTTTCTTTCATAGTCGATCCCCTCTATGCCCTCCTGCCGCCAGAAGCCTTCCAGTGGAGGCACCACATAGTCAAAATATCCCCGGATTTCATGACTGCCTTTCTTACTCATCTTAATGGTAAACGCAATTCCATACAAAAGCCCGATCGATTCCTTATAGGCCCCGCCGTCTTCATTGGGATTTCCTTTCCCCCGAACCGCAATATAATTCATCTTTGAGACCTCCACAAGCTGCGGCTTTTTACCTGGAAGATAAAATTCCTTGTATTCTTTTTTATAATCAAATGCCATCTGTCGTTCTCCTTCTTTTTCTGGGTTTCTTTGCCTTTGGTTCCGGAAGTTCTGGATACATTTCTCTGACCATCTCACACAGTTTCCCGCTGTCTTCCAGAATCGTACAGGGCAGCAGCGCCGGCGGAGTATCCGCCCATACCTCCTCCCGGCAGTCCGGCATAAACCGTCTGGTCGCAGCCGTATCTTTTACAGCAAATCCATCACCATATATACCGCCGATCAGCTTTTCACGATAATAAAACAGCCAGCCGCCCATCATGGGAATGTATCGGATCTCTCCCAGCGGAGCCAGTTGTTCTGCCACATAAAGCGCCAGTTCCTTTTGCGCCATAAATCTCCCTCCTTTTGCCTGTTTAGCCTCTGTCCTCTCTTCGGTAAATGGCTGCAATGCTTTCCGCCGTTTTCAGAAGTTTTCCCCTTACTTCAGCCGGCTCCAGCACCCTGGCCTTTTCCCCGAAAGTCAGCAGCCATCCCACCAGGGAACTTTCATCGGTATAATCCATCTCAAACAGCAGCCGTCCGTCTTTCTGTTCTTTGAAACAATGAGGGCCAAACTCTTCCACCAGCCGCCATTTTACATCCGGTTCAAAGAGGACCTTTACCCGGATATTCGCCGGAAAAATCCTTTCATTGGAAAGATCCGGCATGGGTACCTGTCTTGGGGCAAATTTTTCTTCTGTCTTTTTCAGCTCCTCCATCCGGTTCAGTTTGAACATACGGAAATCCTTTCTTTTCCGGCACCATCCCCAGACATACCAGCTGGACCATTTAAAGATTAGATAATAAGGTTCTGCCATTCGGACACTTTCACCGCCGGGAGCAAAATAGTGAAATGCAATCTGTCTGCGTTCTTCGATGGCGTCCTGGATCAAAGAAATTTTTGGTGCCAGAGATTCTTTATACCAGGATGATAGATCAATCAGCACAGAATCCCTGCCGCTGACAAAATCCGACGCTCCGACCTGCAGTTTTTCCATCAGCTGCGCGTAATAGCTGCTCCCGCTGACACTGTCCAGGCTCCGCAGCCCCGCCAGAATCATCTGCATATCCCTGGAAGTCAAAAGGGTTCTGTCCATCCGATATCCTTCCATGATGCGGATGCCTCCCCCAGCCCCCTGCAGCGTGCTGACAGGAATCCCAGCTTTGCACAATGTATCGATATCCCGGTTTATCGTTCTTCTGGAAACCTCAAACTTCTCCGCCAGTTCCGGCGCTGTACACTTTTCCTTCTGCAAAAGAATGGATAAAATACCGATCAGCCTGTCTGTCTTCATTTGCTCCACCTGCCTATATCATAACAATCCAAACACGACAACTGTATGTCATGTACATTTTAACATTCGTTCAAAAATAAAAAAAGACCTGCGCGCATGTCAATCCTTAAGACAGTCGTTTCCTGCGAAGGCTACTGTATTTTTTCTTTGTTGCTATTGTAATACTACCAGATTTCCATAGTGTCTTTTAGTGTCCTACTTTCAAAACATTATCTTGAACTCTTTTTCACCAATCAGTATAATTTAAGCGAGGGGTGAGAATATTGAAGTTTAGATTATGGATTATATATAAGAGAATTTCAAGGATTGTTAAGAATATCTATCATAGTCGATTTCTATGTTGGCTTAGAAACACCTTACTTTTTAACATTGTGATAATGACTATTCTTGTATTGGGTATAGTATATGTTTTATTCCTTTTTTCTCCGTCAGAAGCGAATGTATATTTTTCAGACAAAGTAAGTGAATTAGAATTTTCCGCACAGTCAGTAAGCGGCACTCTTGAAACTGATCATATCACTTTACAAATAGAAACAGATTGTAAAATAAGATTAGATAATTTTTGCATAAACTATGAAAATGAAAGGTATGATAATATTCAGTACTTACTTCTATCCCTCAAAAAAGACGCACCGTTTAGTCTAATTGGTATCCAACGAAATGACGGTATTATTACATCGGCTTTTTTTACAGATCAAAGTTTGATAGGAATAGAAGATTCTGTAAGATGTTTTAACAAAGACATAATTTTTAACAATGGGATACTTTTAGGCGGATTGGAAAATGCTGAATATAAAGTCTGGATAACAGGAGCTGATGTCACGGCATTGGATTCAAACAACACAGAAATATTCGAAGCCACTGACTTTTGCTTTGAAATAAATGAGGATATGAATGGAACAGCATATTTGACAACAGATGTAAAAACGACCATAAAAACGCCGAATATCTTAAGAAAATACAACGAACTCCCAGATGTTAATTATTGCTCTGCAGACTTTAAAGGGGTAAATAATGCAACATATGTGGGAAATGGAGACCTCTTGTTTTCTCCATCTGTTTCCCCTGAAACTTACAGTATTTATGAACAAACCGTTGATTTTCATGGAGTAGCAACTCAATTAGACGCCTCGATAATGATAACGGAAGATTCCTTGGAAGACAATATTGTGCTAACCATGAACGGAAAAGTAGATGAAGCCTATATATCCAATATGACCTTATTTCCAACTTTTTCAGGATGGTATAAAGATAATATTTACTTAGCTCCTTTAAGTTTGGTATCTATAGTATTCGGTTCCATCTCTTTGCTGAAGAAAAAAAGAAATACTTAGAATTGCTTAAAAGGCGCATTCTCCATCCCCGGAAATGCGCCCTCTTTCTTATTCCTTTCCCGCCGGTACAAAAGCGAAGCATTGATCCAACGTCTTCTTATGCAACTTGTGCATATACCGCAGATCGTAATCCATTTCCACGGCAATCTTCTCCCAGGAATAAAAGCATAAGTATCACATCTCCAAAATCGTCTGATATTCCGGGTTGCTGACCCGCTTGATCACGTTTACGATCTCCTATTTCAAATCCACCAGCCCTCCGTCTGAGCAACATTAGAAACACGTGTGTTAATATAGCATTTTCCCCTTTTCACCGTATCCCTTGGAACTTCATTATGTCGTGCTTTGCTCCGTCTGCCAGCACCCTTTTTCGTTTTTTGCTCAAAAGCCGTCGGATCACAATTCTATGACTGGCGGCTCCTGCTACTCTTTTATAACCTGCTCCTCTGTCTCTATCTCCTCCAAAACA
Source organism: Pseudoflavonifractor sp. BSD2780061688st1 E11 (assembly GCF_005844125.1). Taxonomy (NCBI): domain Bacteria; kingdom Bacillati; phylum Bacillota; class Clostridia; order Eubacteriales; family Oscillospiraceae; genus Pseudoflavonifractor; species Pseudoflavonifractor sp. BSD2780061688st1 E11. Next base: position 12,725 of record NZ_SPHM01000045.1, on the reverse strand, counting down.
GCTTTCCCATACTTTTCAACCATACTCACAAGGAAATTTGCACAGTGCTCCATATTGGCTTTTGCCTTTGGCGCCAATTTTTCTGGCTTCTCCCCATCCTTATATTTTAAAACAATCACCTGACTAACCTCCAATTCTTCTTTTCTGAAGGTCTAAGTATAAGTTTCTTGTATATTCCGATTTTGAGCAAAAAAAATAATGGCCGGTAAAGAACTATATCAAGTTCTCCACCAGCCATTATTTTTAAATCCTTCGGGCGTAATCCAGGGAGATCCATCCGGCGCCGGATTTCAGTTTCCCCCAGCGGGAGGCTCCCTGTCCGTTTGCCTCCTCCACAATGGTAAAGACACCTTTCCCGGTATATTTCCCGGTCTTCCCGTAATCCGTCCCCGGCCCTTTCCGGATATTCAGATCCGTAATGGATACCTGTACCAGATACGGAGAAAATCCGCTTCCGGATCCCGATCCTCCATAGACAGCCTTCCCGGATTCATCGTATACCGTATACCCAGGATTCTCATCCGCACACTTCTTAGCATTGGCAAGCACTTTGAACGCCCCTTTCTGGGACTTCGCATCTGTCCAGGACTTCCTGACCCGGTACCATCCGCCGTTCTCCGGCTCCGTTGTCCCGGCCCCTCCCATGGCCGCCTTCACATCCTTCCGGAACCCGTCCATGGTATAGCCCATGCCAAGCCCCTTCCACAGATGCTCCGGGTCCCCGTGGTTGGAAGCGATCCCCCGGCTGTGCCCTTCCCTATGGCTGATGATTACGCCATCCGCGGCCGGGTTCAGATTGTACTGTTTACACAGGTAAGCAAACAGTTCCACTGCCGCCTCGTAAGTACGTTTCGCCACTGCCCTTGCCGCCGGCAGGTCGGAGCAGGTAAAGTTCGACCCGGACGTATACCGGATGCAGGCAGGCTCGCACATCTCAACGCCGATGTGGGTATTGTTCCCGCTGCCTTTGCTGCCGGATCCGCAGTGCCAGCCCCGGTGGTTCCAGGGCAGGGTCTGGTACACCGTCCCGTCATTCCCGTCAATGAACCCATGCACACAGGCATTATCATAGGACGGGCTGTTCCAGGAATTGATAAACACAGACGCCTTGGGCTGGGGACAGCCCACCGAATGGAGCATCAGCCCCTTCACCGTGATCTTCCTCCCCGCCGTATAACAGGGATTCTTCGTTAAGATACTCTGTACTAATTTCATCTCATTTCTCCTCCGTTTCTGTTTTTTCCGCCCGGTCATGGAGCTGCTCCAGCACCGCCTTGATCTTCTCCGGCACCGGGAGCCCCAGGTGCGCCGCGTTCTCCAAAAGGCTCACGCCCTCATTGGAAATATAGAAAAAGATCACCGCCGTCCGCAGCACCGAACCGGTGCCGATGACATGGACATCCAGGATATTGGCGATCCCCACCAGAAGGAAGATCAGCACCTTCCTGCAGATGCCCTTAAAACCCACATTGCTGGACAGCTTTCGGTCGCTGACCGCGCACATCACGCCGGTCAGGTAATCCGCCGCCGAGAAAGCTACCAAAGCCAGCAGCAGGCCGTCACATCCGCCCAGGTAATACCCCAGCCAGCCGCCCACCGCGGCAAATACCATCTGGATCATGTTCCAAAATTCTTTCATTGCTTTTGTTCCTCTCTTTCCCATAAGAAAAGACGCCCCAAAAGAGCGCCTGCCAGTCAGTTTCTCTATATAAAGTGCCGCCTGCCCTTTTCAGGACAGTTTTTTCCCTTACGGCACGGGATCGGGTTGTTCCGTCAGCGTGTAGGTGATCTTCATGGTTTTATCCACGGTCTTCACCACCGCTGAGGAAAGGTTGTTGATGGACGCCAGGTACGGCGTCAGGAGATAAGCCGTCCGGTACTCATTCCCATAGTTGCCGCCCCAGCCGATCAGGAAATTCTTGTACTGGAACAGGGGAGTAGCGGCATTATTAAGCCTTGCGCTCCCCTGGGTATGGACCACCGTATCCTCCGCCGTGATCTGGAAATCTCCGCCGATGATCAGATCCCCGATGAGCGTCAGGTACAGCTCGCAGGAGCCAGTCTCGCACAAGGGCTTCCACTTGGACGTAAAGCCGAACTCGATCAGTGTCACATCCGTGGAGTTGGAAAGGCTGATCTTATAGATCCCCTTCTTGTCATAGGCAGGCACATACAGATACCCGCCCCGGATACAGCATTTCACGCTCCGCTCCGGGAAGGAATCCAACGCCCGGGTACCCACATCCATCAGTTTTGCGTTGGACAGCGTCCACTGCCCTTCTGTAAAGGAATAATCCGTTTTGGAGATCTTGATCCAAAGCATCAGGGCGTCCCCGGAGGAATTCCCCTCATTGGAAAACCCGTACCAGTACCCGTCCTGCCCGTCCAGGAACTCCCCGTACTTGGTATAGCTTCCCAGGAACTCAAAGGTCTCCGGCGTCAGCACCTCATCCTCCAGCACCGTATAGGTGGAATCATCCAGTTTCTCATTTAAGCCGATGGAAAACACCGGGATCCGAAGCTTCCGGATCCGGACGCCCGCGTTCTCAAAAGTGATGGAATACAAAAGGCTGTCCTCAAAATCCAGCTCCACCGCCTCAAACAGCACCATCTTGTTGGCGTCCGGGATTGCCCCGATATCCGCCGCCTTCAGCTGCAGGAAGGCGCTGGCGTCCCCGGTCAGGCTGCCGAAGCCGTTCTCCCCGCCGAAGGAACTGGTCAGAGCCACCGCCGCGATGGTGCCGTTCCCCTGATTGGGCATAAACTCCCAGACAAACTTATATCCATTGGAGATGGCCATGCTTTCCGTCAGGTTCAGGCTCCCCCTGGCCAGGTTGGCCGTGGAATTCACGTCATTGGAGGCGTAGGCCACCGGCAGGTTGTCGGAACTCTCGTACAGCAGTTCCTCATCCTCCGCCAGCGCTTCGGAAAAAAGCAGGATGCCCCCGATCATGTTGGGACAGATGGGGAGCAGGTTCCCATTCCAGAGCAAGGCATCGTCATACTCCCCGGTGGCGGCGTAAAAGATCCCCATGGGATTTAAGCCCAGGATGTTGTTCACCGCCTCAGTAATCATGTTCTCCTCCGTGACGGTCTCCACCGCCCCGGTATTTTCATCTGTCAGTTCCAGCGTCATCACGCCTTTTAAAACCATATCCATTCTCCTCCTGTATTCTTATTCTGTGCCGCCGGATCCCGGCAGCGTCACCGGCCGGCAGAACGCCCCGATCCCCGGCTTTGCCGCCAGGGTATCTGTATAGCTCCTCTGCACCAGTTCCATAGTATCCATGGAAATAGTATCCGAAATCCCTTTCGCTTTCAGCCCGCCGCGGATCCCGAACAAAGCAGTCGATTCCTCAATGTCGATCCTGCCGTCCCAGGCCGCCGCGGCAGCCATAGCCTGGCCGCTGATGGAAGCGATGCAGTCCCCGATCCCCACACTGCCGGAACCGCCCTCCATCCGCAGGTACACGTTGAAGATATTGGTAATATTCGGCACGATATTTTCAATCGGGTAATACAAAGACAGGATGTGTTTCCCGCTGTGCCAGGTCTCCACCGGATGATGGAGCAGGATCTTGGCGTTGTTCAGTTCAAAAGTCACATAGCAGACCGCCTTCCCGTCCTCCGTCCAGGTCACCGGCAGGCTCACCTCCACGGAAATATCCGTGGTTCCTTCCCCGGCAGCGTCATCCTCAGCATCCCCAGCTTCCGCTTCCATCCCGGACGGGCCGTCCTCCGTTCCAGCATTTCCTGCCGCTCCGCTTCCGGACGAAGGGAACGGAATCACGATAGTGCCGCTGGCCTGGGCGGATTTCTCCACCGCCTGCGCTTCCACATCCACCACCACCTGCCCGAAGAACTGGGCGTGGTTTTCCTCTTTGGAAGCGAACTCAATACTGATGATCCGCACATCCGTTTCTCCGATGGAATACTCAGAGGCATTTGTAAAGGTATGGATGCCGATCTTCCCAGCTTCAATCTGGTTCAGCAGGCCGGAGATGTTCTTGTCATTCTTGGACTTCGCCTGGGAAAGCCTGGGATTCTTCCCCACGCATTTCAGGCTCTGCCTGCCGCCAATCTTGACCGTAAAAGATGTCACGCAGGTGATCTGCTGGGCATCCGCCTGCCCGCCGGAGAAGGTCAGCACATCCCCCAGATCCAGCGCCGGGTTCCCGATGGTATCCGAATCAAAGGGCACATAATTGACCGCAGATAAAGCGGTGAGGATATTGCGACAAAGTTCCTCCCTGGTCTCTTCCAGTCCGAACTGTAGGAGGGGATTGACTCCCAGGTTCATAGTCAGCCCGTCATCTTCTTCCAACGCGTAATACTCGGAAGTCTGCGTCCGCAGGTTGGTGGAGCTGACCGCCGTGTATCGGGTCACAAAATCAGAGAAACTGCTGGAAAACCGGTGCTTCTGCAGGATCTCCATCACCGGAGTTTCCCCGTACTGCCGAAACTCCAGCTTCCCTTCCCGGTTGATGCAGAAGAATCCGCCCAGTACCTGCGCCGTAAAATACAGCACATCCCGGTAGGTCTCAATGTCATTCTCCGGATAAATGGAGAGCAGTTCCGATCCGTTAGGAAACGCCTCGATCTCCGCCTGGGTCTGTGCCAGTTCCACACCGCAGGCGGTACTGCACAGCGCCATCATCCCGTAAGCCGTGCCGATGGTCTCAAAGCCATTGAAAACCCGGTCAAAGCGGAGCATCCGGTCATAAGCCTTCAGTTCCAGCACATACACCGTCCGGTTGGCCTCGCTCACCTCAAAGGTCCCCATAGGGACAGCTTCGTAAGTCCCGTCCGCCAGCCGCAGGTGGTAGGTCAGTTCCACTTCCGCGTCCTCCAAAGTGTACCGGTCGATATCCAGGAACAGGCTGATCCCCATCTCAGCTGCATACACAGCCCCAAGTTCGATCTCAGAATTACCGCAACATTGAGCCGTAATATAGCCACTGCCTTTCACGATATCCTCCTGCGTGAACAGATACTCCGCTCCGGCTCCAGTTGTTATCTTTCCTGTCCAGTAATACTTCCGGGTGTTCCCCTGCACCGCCTGCAGGAACGCTTCGCTCACCGGGTACATCGGACACCCCTCCTTCCGTTTTCAGGCATCAAAAAAGCACCAATCATTTCTGATTGATGCTCTTGGCAATATTCTTATTCGTCACGAAACTCTGCAGTCAAACTTAAAAAATACCAAAAAACTGTATTAATAATATCGGTATACAAATATAATAATTGAGCCACTAACATGCTATTGATATTAGATTTTTTCAGTTCCACCCAATGCGCAAGTAAATTGCGATAATTCCACCCTATCTTTTTATCACCCACAGTATTTAAAAAATATATAATATTTTTCAAATGATCTTCACCAAATATTTTAATCATTTCTTGATTCCTGGCAGATAATAACGTGCCTAAAGTCGCATTAGTTAAAGGAATATACATTTTATCCTTCAATAAATGTATATAAATAACACGCAAAATTTTTTCTATTAACGCACAAGTAAACATTGCTGCGCCATAGCACAAAGGTGACAACTCTTTTTGATCTGGATTTCTGCTAAATATTACAGGTTGCAACATAACTGCCAACATTTCAATATCCTCTGATAATTTTTCAATACTATCGATGTGATCATCAATAAATGCAAGAGATGCCGCATACCAATTCATACACTCTGGAAACAAATCTGGATCTTCCCACATTGCTGATATTGTAGCCGCACCTACAGCCATTGAAATTTTCAACCAATTTTGATGGGAGTGTGTATAATAATCATCGCTTGGCAAATTACTGCTCACCATATCAATTAATCCCTGCTTCCCTTTTGATGGACATCCCAAACGACTAATACATATTATTTCACCATTTTCTTCCTTCATCTGATGTGTGATCATCAACATTTTCGTTTCCCATTTTGGCAAACTTTTTATGTATGAAATTATTTCTCCAACAGGGATTTCATATGCAAATGAAGCACCGTTAAGATCAAGATTTTTGCTTATTAAGTCATTTATTTGATATTGATATTCACGGAACAAATTTGCTTTCGGATGCTTAATTTTTCGTAAAAAATTGTAAATATAACTGCATTCCCTCTCTACGATTAATACATTTCTTGAATCATCAAATGATACTTTAGGAAATATTTTTTCAAAATCTTGAATAATGGTATTTATAATATCGGCAACAAACTTTTTTAATACTTCATTTTTTCCATTCAAAACCATTTCAAAAACAGGAAAAACACTCTCAAACCTTAGTTCTCGTACTTCGGCTAAATTTCTTCTCAAAAAAAGCTTTTCAAAAAGATATATATTCTTATCAAATATCTTTTGAAAATCTTGATATTTATCGAGTACTAAAAAATTATACGCTCTGCATAAGAACTCAAAAACTTTTATATCTATTCCTTTTTGAAATAAAATAATATATGTTAATGTAATTTTAGGAAGAGCATATCTATGAAATTCAGGAGCAAAGATATTCTGAAAGCTCTCGTTAATAAATTGAATCAATTCTTTATTCTCTATGGACTTACATTTCATAGCCGATAAATCAGCTAATTTCAAAATTAAATTTTTATCCGTTTCATTCTTTATCGTAGAAATTACCTCATGGAAATAATCTATTTTTTTTAAACACAAAAAATCCATATACTGAGAAACAGATTTTATTTCATTTAAGTTTGCAGAATTAATTATTGTACAAAAACTCTCCTTATTATCCAAAATTGTTTTGATATCCCAAAATGTCTCATAGTTTTCTGATCCAGAATATTCTAAAGAAAAACAAATACCCTCACCTTCCAGCTTTTTAATAATGCACATCTGTTAATTCACCTTCTATCAAATTCTTTTCAAAAATTGTATCATATGCTTTTTTAAATTTATAGATGCACATTAAAATTGTTTCAGCGTAAAACTTACCGTCCACAGTCCTTTCCGGGACGTATCCTTCACAAGAGAAGCTTTATACCCCTCCACATACATCTCCGCTGTCTTCATCGCCAGCGTCTCCGTGTCAAAATATCCCACCGTGATTTTTTCCTGCTGCTTAAACTCCGTCAAAATCTTCAGCCATTTTGCCGACACGGAAAACGTCACGGAGATGCTCACCACGCCTGCGCGCACCACATCCCGCTGCACCGTCCCAGCCTCCGTCTCCCCGCCGGAATCCGCCTCCACGTCATCCATCTGCACCTCATAGGAATCCGGCAGGGGGAGGGTTGTGCCGTCAAAAGTCAGATACTGTATAAATGCCATCGCTTATCTCCCTCCTGACCGCAGGTTCTGTCTTGCCTGCGCTGTAACTACCAGTTCATCCAAAAGCGTACCGCCCACATATACCGGGATCACGATGTTCCCCTGCGGACCGGAAAATCCCGCCAGGGCTTCCGATACCGCGGAAGAAATCCCGGAGATCAGGTCGGACATATTCCCGCCGGATAAAGCGCCATCGGCATAGCCATACTCTGACCCGTTCACCTTCGGAGAAATCACCATGTCCGAAGCCACATCCCGGACAGCTTTCTCCACCAGGTTCCGGTTCTTTTCAATCCCACTCGCCAGTCCCTTCATGAAGTCCGGCATCCAGGTCTCATAATCTGCCAGCGGCCCCTCATCCGGAGCCGAGAAGTGCAGGAAAGAGCGGATCCGGTCAGCCAGACCGGAAACGGTGTTGATCACACCCTGGATCATGCTGGAAATTCCGTTGATCAGCCCCTGGATGAAATCTTTCCCCCACCGGAACGCCTGCCCCGGCAGCCCAGTGATAAACCGGATGGCGGAAGAAAATCCATTGGAAACCACGGAATACAGCCCAGAAAGGGCCGAGCCGATCCCGAAAACCATCCGCTGGAAAGCGGACACCGCCGCCTCACGCAGCGCGGAGGCGATATTTACCACCGTAGTCTTGATGCCGTTCCAGACAGAAGACGCTGTCTGCTTCATCGCCGACCAGATCTGGGAGGCAAACTGGGACAGCGCCGAAAGTACCGTCTCCACCCCCTGCTTCAGCCCCGAAGCCGCGGAAATCACCACCTGACGGATTCCCAACCACATCTGAGCGGCGGCATTTCTGATATTGTTCCAGATATTGGCCGCATCGGATGCAAGCTGGGAGAAATTTCCCGTCACCAGGTCGATCAGCAGGAGCACCGGAGCCAGGATCACATTTTTCAGCAGTTCAAAGGCGCCGGAGGCAATCTGACAGATCCCCGACCAGATCCCCTGCAGGATATTCTTTGCGTTTTCCCACAGAGATGTGATGGTTGTCACCACCAGCTGGACAATGGGATTCTGCAGGATTGCGTTCCAGGTATCCGTAAAAAACGCGGATACCTGCGACCACAGGCCGCTCCACCAGTCTGGGATCGCAGAAAAAAAGCCGATGAAAATCTGGAACGCTGCCGGGATGGTCTCCGTAAAGAAAACCACCACCCCGTTCCATAATTCCATCAGCTTCTGGGATACCGCCTGCCATAGATTCCCAAACCACTCCGTGATCGCTCCCCAGTTTTTCACAATGGCGATGATTCCGGCAATGGCCGCCGCTACCCCGGCGATGATCCCGATCACCGGGAGCAGGGAAATGTTCAGCGCCCCAAAAGACACCGCCAAGGCCGCGATCACCGGCGTCAATGCGGTAAATGCCACAAGCAATGCGCCCAGGATGATGACAAAGTTCTGCACCGGCTCCGGCAGCATCCCGAATACCTCGCTCACTGCCGTAATAATGGCCGCCAGAGGCGGCAGAACCACATTTGCCAACTCCACGATCTTTTCCCCAAGGGGAACCAGCGCCTGCTGTAGCTTCCGGGTATTCGCCTCCATCTCCTGCATCGGCGTCTGGGTCTGACTGAATAGATTTTCCGCAGATCCGGCTACGCTGTCATAAGTCTCTCCCACGGAAGTCAGGGAAGTAATGAATTTCAGGTTCCCGTCCTCGGCCATGGTGCCAAAGGCTTCCGCCGCCATGTTCAGAGCTTCCTGCTGGCTGGTGCAGCTGCCGATATCCGCCACAATGGAATCGATCACCTGCTTCTGGGTAGCCTCCCCATTCTGCCATGCCAGGAACAGGGACTGGGTCTTCTGGGAATACAGGTCAATGGAATCCCCGATTGTCCCATCCGCCAAACGTGTGGTCACCTCATTGATCGCATCATTGACCTTGTCCAGGTTGTAAGCGCCTCCTTGCAGGCCGTTCTGCAGAAGCTGGAAATACTCCGAAGCGGAATACCCTGCCTGCTCAAATTTTCCGGCGTACTCGGACAGATTGTCTCCTAACTCATAGGTCTTGTCCAGGCCGTTCTGGGTACCCCGGACAATATAATCCATGGCTTCCTGGGCGGTCAGGCCATACTGTTTCATCAAAGAATTGACGCCCCGGAGGGTCTCATTCATGTCAATCCCGTATAATTCTTCCAGCGTCAGCGCCTGCTTCGTCAGGTTGGTCAGGTCGGTATCTCCCAAATCACCCAGGTTTTTCTTAACCATGATGACCGCTTCTGCTACCGCGTCCATGCTCTGGCCCACACCGGAGCCATACACATTTTTTACAATCTCAGCGCTGGCTTCGGCTGCCTCCCCAGTCTCCCCGAAGTAGGCGTTTACCTTAGAAACGGCCGTCTCAGTCTCCGCATAAGCGGACACCGCCTTATCGCCCACATCCTGGATCTTATCCCCCACCGCAGATAACTGGTCAGCGGCTTCCATCAGGGCCGCGCCCTTAGTGGCCTGAGCAATCTCCCCGATATCATCCGCAGCGCCTTGGGCTGCGTCACCCACATCATTCAGATCATTGATCAGATTTCGTACCGCCTGCCCGTCATCTACCGTATCCAGGGCATCTGTCAGCTGCTTAATGTCCGCCTTCCCACTGGTAACCGCTTTCCCGATCTTCTCCACAGCGGTTTTCAGCTGATCAGAAGAAGCCGTCCCATTCCGGATCGCCGTCACTAGGCGGCTCCCCAGCACATCGGCGTAATCATCCACACTGGAACCCGTAGCCGCAAACAGTTTATTCAGCCGCTCCGTATTGGCAGAAAGCCGTTCCTGCTCCGACTGCAGGCCGGAAAGGTCCGCCTTATACCGGTTCAGAGTACCTCTGGTCTCCTCCACCTCCCGCTGGAATGCCATGTACTGATCTTTTCCAAGATCCCCCCTCTCAAAGGCTTTCGCCACATCTTCCTGGGCCTGCTCCAGGGCTTCCAGCTTCTTTTCCGTATCCCCGATGGCCGACTGCAGAAGCTCCTGCTTCTGCGCCAGAAGAATGGTATTCGATGGATCCAGTTTCAAAAGGTTATTCACATCCCGAAGCTGGCTCTGGGTCTTCTTTATGGAATTGTTCACTGCGGCAAGCGATTTTTCCAGTCCGCTGGTATCGCCGCCGATCTCCACTGTAATACCTTTGATCCGGCTCGCCATGTGTCATCCACCTCCTGAAAATAGACATAGAAAAAGCCCGGATTTCTCCGAGCATATCTTTAAAAAAGGCATCTGCTGTTGCAACAGATGCCTGCATAATTATTTTAATTCATGTCCTTTATACCATTGATCAATACCATTAACTGTTCTATCTAAGGAATCCTTTGTTACCTGTAATCCTATATCTATCATCAAAGTAATTCTAAATAATAACTTTAACTTTTTATTTGCTAACTCTATTTCATCCCCATTAAATCGCTTTTTGGTCTCCATTAAATGAGATAGCCAATTTCTATGGCCTGTAGCTTTGTTAATAAATTTGTCGAATAATAGCACATTATCAATTCCTTTAGTTTTTTGTTCATATTGAAAAATACTATTTGCCATTATATCTCTTTGAATTGAATATTTTAAAATTTCTTTCAGACTACGCTCATTAATATGTCCTAATAGCCCGTTTACGCTTTTTGACAAATCATCAATGTTTATTTCTTCTTCACCACATATGTCATTTATTTTAGATGACTTTTTAATAATTTCTAATATTTCTTTGCAGATAGATTCTTTTCCGGATTTTGAGAATTTATACATTTCCTCCGAATGATGCCTTCTAAAATATCCCTCTAAACACTGAATACAAGTTGCTATAGGAACTTCTCTCACAGGATTTTTCTCAGATGTCGTATAAGCATATAAATTAAAAGTTACAACCTCTATTTCTCTTAATTTCCACCAATTATCATATACTGAAACTAAATTCACATCTTTCTGTAAATCTAACGCATACTCCAACCTAATATTGGCTTTTGTGGTTTTTCCGTATGCCGCAAAATCTTCTTGAAAGAAAAATTCCTCTCCACGAGCCGTTTTGTATTTTCTCTTTTCAACCTTCGGGAAAAAACCCATCTGAAGAAAATAAATTTCCAATAGCCGTAATAATACTTTTTCATATGCACTAATATTTGATGGTTCTTTTGTTTCAATAGCAATCTCAATAAGATCGTTCTTTGATCCATAAGTTCTATCTCCGATTGTTATAGTAACAGTACCATCCAATACTACATAACAATTATTTTGATCTAAAATATTGGAATTCCAATCTTTTTTCTTTAAATTGATTAAATAATCTCCTCGGTGTATATTGTTTTTATTTAAGTTTGTCACATGATATCCCAATAACCACTTATTCCAAATAACTTTTATCTGTTTAGTTGGATACTGCATTGGCATAACATAACAATCAAATAGAGTAAATTTCTCTCCTTCTTCTGTTATGCAAAAAAGATACTCTGCGTGTAACGATCTACCACTAAAGCATAAATCAATCGCTACTTCTATAGGAAAATCGTCAATCTCAACTATAAATTCATGGATTTCATCTATTACATCAAATTTAGATTTTAACTCTTTTTTAATGTCATTCCCATATGGGAAATTGACAATTTGATTTCCATTTAACTGCATAAAAGTCCCCCTGAAATAGTTATCTGAATTTTTCTTTGTCTTTATATCTTATCAAGGAAAAATTCTCTCATCAAGCGGATTTTTATCAGAACCTGTCAAAATCCTCCTGCGTTGCCACCACCGCATACTTATGCTCATCGTTCCGGCTCTCCACATACATATCGTTCACCATCCCGATGGTCAGCAGATCCAGATCCCGGATGGACAGCCCCAGCTGCACGCACCGCAGGAGGAACAGGGGCGTTGTCATTTCCCGGTCAGTCGGGCGAAGTTTTTTTTAGCCTGCACATCCGTCTGGGTGTTCAGCCCCCACAGTTCAATGATCTGTGGCAGCACCTGATAGATGGAAAAGGTGTTGAACCCATCCAGCCATTCCTCCGGCGTATCCGGGATGGACGGATCCGCATGCTTCGCCATCACATAGGCGATGTTCTCAAACATTTCCAAAGAGAACAGGTCCAGGTTGGAATTCTCCGGATCATTCTTATCAATCCCCTTTTCCAGATCCCGCAGGTCCTTATAAATATCCCGGTGGAACCGCATCCGGTAGATCCGGGGGATAGCGGCGGAGGCCTTAAAAGGAACCTCCTGCCCGTCAATCGTGATATTCCGTTTCATGCTCATAAGGTTTCCCCTCCTGTCTCATCATCCGTCCCCTGTTGGCCGGACTGCTGCGTCCCGGAGGTATCCGGCGTCACCTCCGGCAGATACACTGCTGTATACCACCCCGTATAAACAGTATCTGTGGTGCTGTCCCCGGTACGGGCCTTCACATACCCATTAGCCAGGGGCGCCGCCGTGATGGCCAGCGTTTCCGTCTG
>NZ_SPHM01000044.1:0-24649 GCF_005844125.1 Pseudoflavonifractor sp. BSD2780061688st1 E11 | reverse complement strand
TTCGCTGTATCCCACATTTACTACTGCCTCTTAATGAGGTGGCAGTATTGCTAAAAATCAGCAGGTCAGTACACTAGTCCAGATGCGGCGGAGATGAAAACCGAACTATTTGCGAATCCATACCAAACGATGCAAGGTGGAGTGTTGGCTCCGTTAGATAAATATATGGAGACAGACTCTTATTGGGAAGATACGACCTATAATGAAAAAATTTTAAATGCAGGACAATATGATGGAAAGCAATACATCATTCCGCTTTCTTGCTATTATTATGTATTATCAGGAACCAAAGATATTGAAAAAATAACAGGGGATACGCTAGGTGAATGGCTGGAACAGATGGAACAACTGGATGATCCTGGATTAAAAGAAGCAATCAATGGAAGCTTATATTTGACATCAGGACGATGGTTTCAGCCGGCAGTGGATTATGAAGCACAGAAAGTTTTATTTGACAAAGAAAAATGGGAGACCTTTACGAAAACGTACATGCAGTTCCGACAGGAAGAGATTCCGGATGTGGCATATGATATGGGAGAGCAATATCAAATTCAGCCGGTTCGTTCATTTATCGGAGGAGAAGAGGCTTTTGCAAAAATCATTCCGGATCTAGAAGGAAGAAAGATGGCGTCCATTATGACCTACGGAGCTGTTGGTATGTCCAGTGATCAGAAAGAAAAAGCATATGAGTTCTTAATGTTGTTTCTAAATGACAAGATGAAGGAAGAAGGAAGCGAAAACGTAGACCAGGTTCTCAGCGGCAGCGCTGGAATTGCGGTAGAGAAAAATGAGATTAAAAACTGGTTATCTGACCGTTCGGAGGCGACAATTTCGGCGGTAGAAGAAAGCTTCGGAGAACTGGACGGAGCATATTTTATTACAGATGCGGAAAGGGCGATGATATCGAATATTCGGGAAACTGTAGAATGGGGAGTAGAGCCGGACAACGGATGGGACAAAACCCTTTCGGATTTGACGGATCAAGTGTGGAAACAGTACGAAATGCAGGTGAAAGAGTAAAGCGAGTATACATTTTGATTTTAGAAGTGAGAAACATTTGTGCAATAGATGACAGAAGGAAGGGAAAGCTGACGGCTTTGTAAGATGAAAAGTAAACTGTTGCTCGTCAAGTAAACAATAGGATTGCCATCAGATACAAAAACTGGTGGCAGTTTTTTGACTATTTTATTTGTTTGGCTAGAAGGAAATGCGTCAGATTTAATGGCCGAATTTGTTCTGTTAGCATCATTTCAACTAAAAAATAAAATTGTCAAGATGCATGATGAGAATAAAATGTATTTTTTACCAGATAAATCAAGTATCAGCAAGGATTATACTGGTGGGAAAGTTGAGTCAATTATATTTATATAATAAAAATTCATGGACAGAAAAGAGAAACTCATGGTCAATTCGTTGATAAAGAATGACAATTTTGATAATGTCAGTAAAGAAGAAAACATATTATACATGAGGAGAAAATCGCATGGAAGAGACGGGATACACAGTCGGTCGTATGCGGCCTGAATGGGGAAAAGGAGGAGCACAGTCTTTGACTTTCGTGGTAACAGAAGATTGTAATCTGCGATGCAAAATCAATATAGGAGGTGCGAAGAATATGAGCAGATATGATTCCAAAGTGAGAAAGACTCCGGCAAATAGTCCAGAGCCAAGATTATGTTTTGGATGTAGGGAATCGTGTTTTCTGGTTAGCTGTGAAGGTACATGCAGTCTGAACTGTACTGTATCTACTAGTTCCAGACCGCCAGTACGCAAAGTGATTAAGTAGTATACTTAACAACAGAATTGCCATGTTTACATGGCAATTCTGTTGTTATATACTCAGTGTATAATATAGTTGCAGAGGTGTATGATGTTTAATAAAATTATTCTCAAAAATTTTAAAAGTAATTTACATAATTACATTTTATTTTTCATCAGCAATATTGTTGCGGTGGCGGAGATGATCGCATTCTGGGGCATGAATGACATTGTAACAAAAGCAATTACAGATAAGGTGACGGCAGCGGCACTGAAAATGGACTTCAAGATTGCAGCCGGACTCATTACCGTCATCACTGTTTTGCTGATGGTTTTTTCTATGAAGCACTATATTCAGCTTCGGATGAAGGACTATTCCACCTTTATTATTCTTGGCATGAGGAAACGAACCTCCTATCTCATGATGCTGACTGAATATGTGGCAGGATGTGTGCTTTCCCTGATTCTGGGGATTCTGCTTGGAATCGGGCTGTTATACGGCATCCAGTACTGGATCCGGGGTATCTATCCGGAGTTTATCAAGATCACGGCATTTGACTGGAAGATTCTGAGAAATGCCTGCGGTCTGAGTATCGGAATTATGGCGCTTGTTTTCGTGGCGCTGATTACGTGGATGGACGGGAAGGATATGAGCGCCTTCATGTCGTCCGCAGAGCAGAATGAGAAACGTCCGGTCAGCGGGCGGTGGCTTCTGCTGGTTGTATTGGGTATTGTTCTTCTTGTGATTGGGGAAGACATGTATCAGGGTTCGGATTCTATGTATCTGACGTCCCATGCGGTCTTTCCGGCAGGCATGGTACTGATTGTCGTGTTTGGACTGGCGTGGGTGCTGGAGCGGTTTCGGAAACGGAAAAAATCTTATCTGCGCCATATTTTTCAGCTAAACCAGTTGTACAGTAAATTCCAGAATAATTTGATGATCCTGATCCTTCTGTTAGTGATTCACTTTTTTGCTCTGACCTATCTGACAGTGGAAATTTCCAGCCTCCTGCCCCTTGATAGGTACCGGGAGAACTATCCGTATGACAGTGTATGGATTGCAAGGGAAGAGGACAAAGAGTATGCAAAAGAACTGGCTGAAAAATATGACGGTACCGTAACAGAGTTTCCGATGCTGCGTGTCACAACCGCTTATACAGCACAGCAGATCGGCGTGTCCGCCTCCACATATCAAAAACTGACGGGAAAAGATTGTGATCTGGAAGGACGCGAGATCTGGTTTGGCATGGAGGATGCGGAATTTCGGAAGGAAAAAGATATAACGAACTGGGACAGTCATGATTTGTATGAAGATGTGTTTGTAGGAAATTATGATCCAGAGTTTAATATGGTCATGCTGAAGAATACAGAGGAAGGGAAACCGTATCATTACGAATTGACGAAAGCTTTCACCCAGAGTCTTATCGGACAGTATTCGCTGGATCAGTACCATGAAAACATGGTTATTTTTTCCGATGAGTTCTTTGAAGAACGGTGGCAGGAAGTGCGGAGGGACAAGACGGAAGCTTCCGAGCTTTACCTGTTTACTTTCCCGGCGAGGGAAAGAGCGGATGCATACACAGAACTGACTGCATATAATGATGCCAATGGAATCAAAAATAAGAATGAAGTAATGATGGAGAACAGTCTGTACAATACGGATGAGTTTTTGAAGGGACAGCGGATGCGTGCGGTATTCAGCCTGTCCAGCAAGCTGTTTTTGATGGCGACCCTTCTGCTCAGCGGATTTTTCGTTGTGGCATTGAAGAACCTGTCGGAGATGACATCTTTCAAACGGCGGTATGAGTTCCTGAATTATATGGGAATGAAAGAAAAGGAGCAGCGAAAGAATATCCGGTTTGAGACAAAGATTTTGACAATGATTTCGGCAGGAGCGGCGTTTGTCATGGGTGTGCTGTATGTATGTTCCTATCTGTATCAGCAGAATACCGGTGGAGGCGACGGAGTCGGAACCGAATTCTGGAAGTACTGGGCGGCGATCATGATCGCCTATTTAGTGATAGTATATTTGATCCAACAGTTATTCGGATGGTATGTGATACGCAGATTAAAACGTGAGAGGAGGAAACAGGGGTAATGCATGTACTGGAAGTAAAAGATTTGATTCGGAATTATCAGAAGTCGTCCTTTAAAAAGAGCGAGGATGATATTAAAGTCCTGAAAGGACTGAATTTTACCGTGGAGGAAGGAGAGTTCGTCGGCATCATGGGAAAATCCGGGTGCGGGAAGACGACTCTTCTGAAGGTACTTGGCATGATCGACAAGCAGACGGATGGAGAGGTTTTCTTCATGGAGCAGAATACCACAGATCTTTTCGGGGATAAGCTGGCGGACATCCGAAGGACCAAGATCGGATTTATCTTTCAGGATTTTTATTTGATGGACAGTCTGTCCGTGGAAGAAAATATCATGCTGCCGATGATCCTCGGAAAAGAAAAAGTGGATGTCATGACAAAGGCGGCGAAGAAATATGCAGATCAGTTTGAGATCACCCATCTGCTCAAGAAGAATCCGTACGAACTGTCCGGAGGAGAAAAGCAGAGAGTGGCGATCTGCCGGGCGCTCATCAACGACCCGGATCTGGTACTGGCGGATGAGCCGACGGGGAACCTGGACTCCAAGTCCGGGAAGATCGTCATCGACGCTCTGAACCGGATCAACCGGGAGTTCGGAAAGACCATCGTTATGGTAACACATGATCCGCAGATGGCAAGCAACTGCAGCCGGATCATTCTATTGAAGGACGGGGTGATTCTGGATACCCTCAACCGGGGAGACAATCAGGAGAAATTTTATCAGGAGATTATCGGCCGGATGGCAGATCTGTAATATGGGAAAAGATATTTACAAGCAGTTTTTGAAAACGAGAGAGGGGCTTCTCATACTTCTTGTACTTATCATTGGCATAGGTGTGGGGCTAAATGGATTAGCCCCCTATGTCTTTGGAAAAGTGATTGATGTGATTTCGCTTGATCAAAAAGAAACCTTTCAAATCTGGATTGTGATCTACATATTTTTACTTTTGTTGGTACAAGTTTTTTCTTTGATGGAGACTCTGATTGGACAGTGGACCGTAACCAGCATTGAAAATGACATGAAAGGTCAGATGATGAAAAGAATCACGCATCTAAAGACAAAAGATGCAGAAGTTTATGAAAAGGGGGAACTGCTTAACCGCATTGAGTTTGATGTTGAGACAGTAGCAGGATATTATATTGATCTTATCAGCAGTGTCCTGATGATTATTCTGAATTTGGCAATTTCAGTCTATTTTGTATTACTGATTTCCTGGAGATTATCATTGATTGCTGTCGGATTTCTTCCGGTTCTTTACTTTGCAAATTATATGTTTCGTAATCGGATTCGGAAAATAGAACGGCAAAAAAAAGAAGTAAGTGATGAATATTACAGCTTTTTAAATCAGGTATTTTCCGGACTGAATTCGATTAAAGCGTTTGGAATTCAAAAAAAGATTGTGGAAAAATTTGCTTCTTTGCTGAAATCTAAATTGAAAGTAGAGATGAAGAATACGGAACTAACATCGGGAGTCACAGCGCTGCGGGCGGTTCTTGGGAGCGTAATGAATGTGGTACTCCTTACTGTAGCAGGATTTTTTATTATGGATGGGAAAATGACAATTGGAAATATGGTTGCATTTAATTCCTATCTGGAAATGCTGATGCAGGCGGTATCGAAAGTCCTTGAATTGAATCTGAACAAGCAGGGTGTGATCGTGAGTTATGAGCGAATCAGTCAAGTGAAAGAAGAACTGATGGAGACAAAAATGAATGGAAACATCGTATTGAATGAGATGATTCACACAGTATGCTTTCATCATGTTTCGTTTTCTTATGAAAAGAATACAGAAGTACTCCGCAACATTTCATTTCAGATTGATAAGCCGGGGCTTTATTCTTTCGCCGGGGAGAATGGAACAGGCAAAACTACGATTCTGAAACTTCTGGAACGATTTTATGAACAGGATAGCGGAACCATTACAGTGAATAACATTCCAACAGAAGACTATGATATTTTGTCATTGCGGAATCAGATTTCTTATATGGAGAAAGAACCTTTTTTTATTTCAGGAGATGTTTATCAAAATCTCGGCTTTGGAGATGCCTCTATATCGAGAGAAAAAGTGGAAGAAATCTGTAGAAAGACAGGAATACACAGAGATATCATGGAACTGGACAAGCAATATCGTACAGAAGTCACGGAAGGGGCATCCAAATTTTCAAGCGGACAAAAACAGAAACTTGGTCTGGCGCGGGCAATTTTAAGAAACAGTTCGCTTTATCTTTTGGATGAAGTGACATCAGACTTGGACGGGGCGGCAGAAAAAGTTGTCTGTGATGTGTTGGAAGAGATTGGGAAAAAGGCAATTGTCATTAGCGTCAGCCATAAAGAGGAAGTACTAAAAAGAAGCGATCAGATTTTTGTACTAAATCATGGAGAAATTGTTGCATCAGGGACACATGAGCAGTTGTTGGAAAATTCAAAAGAATATCAGAAGTTATATAAAGAACAGTAGAAGGAAATAGATTACGACGGATACGCGATTTGTGCGTATCCGTTTTGTAATTGCGTTGTAAAAAATGTCAAAAAAATTAATGAAAATAGAGTGCAAAGATATTGAAAATGAATAGTCTGAATGTTATTATTTAGACAAATTAGAGACGAAAAAACATTGTAAACAGAAATCTGTTTTTGGTAAGAGGTGAGACCGATGGTGAGTAAATCAAGAGGATAAAAAGTTCATACGAGGCCGGGGAAGGCTGGAGGTGAAGGTGTTATGAAGAAGAGATCGAAATATCAGCAAAAGATCTGGTGGTGCCGCCTGATTGTAAGTGTCGTACAGGTTTTCCTGTTTTTGTTTTGTCCCATCATACTGAAAGAGGGGAAGACATGCGGCGCGATGGTGATTTTCACTATGATAGTGGATACGGGATTTCAGATCCGGTATATTCTGCTGATGCTCTGCATGGTGCCGGCCCTGCTTTATCTGATCCGTTTTATCCTTATGATCCGTAATAAAAGTCTTGGCATTTTGGAAAAGCTTTCTGCAAAGACGCTGTGCTGGCTGGGAATTTCTATTTTTGTTGTGTCAGTGCTGCCCATTTCTCCGGATGATTTCAGCAAGACGGATATAGCGGGCATGATGCTTGTATACTGCCTGTTTACTTTCATCGGGGGAATTGAGTTTTTATACTGCCGGTGTCAGGAAACAATGGAAGACACCGAGGAAGAAGTGATTGCAGCGCGGGAGAAAGAGAAGATCGACAGACAGCACCGGAAGAAGGCGAATTACTTTCCGGGGAAGTACCCGAAGGAATTTTATCAGGTGATCCGCAGGATGTTCCGGTCCAGAATAAAGGTGCAGGTGTTGATGATTGCTTCGGAAGCTTTTGCAGCAGCGAGCCTCTTTATCGTCTTTTCCATGTATGGAATCATGAAAGATACCTATGAGATGGAGAGTTCCATTACCGGGGACGGGCTGTATGGTCTGTTCCGGAGTCTTGGGCTGATTCTGATCCTTTTACACCTCGTGATGATGACAATGATGAGTGCCTGGTATATCAAAGAAGCGAAAAAGGATTTCCGTCTGCTTGTTATTCTGGGAATCAGACGGCGGACAGTCTACATGCAGTTTCTGCTGGAATTCTGGACGGGCGTGCTTGTCGCCGCAGTGTTTGGTCTGGGAGCAGGGGCGGCAGGAGCTTCTGCAATGCGGATGGAGCTGCAAAAAGGGATCCCGGGCGGAGCGGTATTTCCGGAAGTCGTTACCGGAAACTATTTTCTCATCGGACTGATTTCTTTCCTGATTCTGATGGGATTGTCGTTGGCTTTTAATCAGGAAAACTTCATTGACCTGGGACAGTCCGTGGACAGAAATGAGGATGTACAGAAGGAAGAACGGTTGAGGAAAGGAATCAGTCTTTGGATTGCAGGAGGAGTGTTTCTGGCAGCTCTGGCGGTGGGATGGTATTCGGTCAGAGAATGGGCGGAGAGCAGGTTTATCCATATTTTGACGGTTGTGGCAATGTTCCTTCTGCTTTCCGGCGGAACAGCACTGTGGATGCGGATACGGGAGAGAAAGCATAGATATGATACCGGTCTTTTGAAAAGGAACCTGTTTTATCACAAGTTTGAGAGTAATATAGAGCGTCTGTTTCTTCTGGCAGTGATTCAGTTCCTTGCGCTTGGGATGTTTGCGGCGCCGATGGCGGGGGCATGTATTCCGCAGAAGATTCCGTCCATGTACCCGTATGATATCGTGGTGACGGCATATGAGCCGGAGCTTGAGAAGCTGGAAGTGATTGCGGATAAGTATGAAGCCCGGGTTACGCAGTATCCGATGCTTCGGATGACTTCCATCTACGGGAGCGATAAAATCAAGCCGTGGAGAAGGACAACCAGACCAATCCAGTGGCCGCAGGGACAGCAGATTGCCATTTCGGAAAGCACCTATCAGCAGATGCGGAAGTTTGTGGGAAAAGAGCCGAAAAAGCTTTCACTGCAGGGCGAGGAGCTGCATGTAGTGTATCAGCAGGATCTGTCTGTCAAGGCACATACGATTGACTGGGATACCGGACGTCTGGAAAAGCATTTAAGGTTCGGCCAGCCTCTGGAATATTATAATCCGGATGATTTTCGCAGATTCTTTCCGGTCAGAACCATCGCAGGCGAAGAGCGAGCCAGCCTGACCGGAAGCTTTCACCAGGGAATGCAGGATAATCTGATCGTGTTGACAGATTCGTATTTTCAGGAAAATTATGACCGGATCACGGCGTATAACAGGAAAAACTGGGAGACGAGACAGAAGATGACGAGAGAAGAGTGGCGGATGTACACAGTCCGGCATCCGGAGAATCTTACAGAGGGACCAACAACACTCTTCTGTATGAATCTGGATGATGCCCTTGTGGATCAGGCAGCGGCGGATCTGGAATATCTGAACGAGGAGCAGGATTTTGACACGGTATGGGACAATAATATCCAGCCGTTTTATGTGAAATCTCAAATGATCGTCAATACAGAGTCGGAAATCTTTTTTACGAGAATGGGAAATGGATTCATTTTGCTGGTACTGATGATTCTCGGAGTCTTTCAGTTCTTTGTAAAAGTCAAGTCGGAAGAAGATAACTGGCGGTGGGAGAATATCTTCCTGAAACGTCTTGGAATGCACGAGAAGGAACGAAAAGCCAAGCTCCGGTATCAGATCCGGATGTTTGTACTCATACCGGTGCTGTCCGGGATCACGGGAGGAGTTATCTTCGCGGCATTGACTGCAAAGGCAAGGCTGTATACCATGCAGGAAACACTGCAGTTTGCTGGATATCTTGGAATGATCTATCTGATCTGGATTCTGGTGTGGGCAGCTGCCTGTCAGGTGATGGACTGGAATATCTGGAAACATGTTGAGAAAGAATAGGGAAAAAGTAAGATCTTGTGCTCCGAACAGGGGCTTCCTGTTCAGAAAGGAGAGCTTATGAAAAGAAAGTATATTTATACGATAGTAGCTGCAGCACTTCTGGTCTGCCTTGGTATGTCGGTTGTTTTTCTTAGACCGGACAAGGAGGAACAGCTCGTAAAGGAGTTTCTGAATCAGACATTCACCAAGAGCGAAGAAAATGCAAAGTTGTATCAGGCAGTCATGGATTCGCCGTCCGTCATAGGGCTGGGTGTAGATCAGCAGACACAGAAAGAAACGGCGGGAAAAGCGCAGCAGGCGTCGGAAGAATTTGAAAAAGCATACAGCACCTATCTGGATTCGAATGGCATGAATGACTTCCAGAACGGATTGTTTGGCTATATGCTGGACTTGTATACGGCAGACGAGACGTGGGAGATTTCTGAAACAGAAATCACGAAAGATAACGAAGCGTATAAATTCCGCGTCAGCATGAATGTGGGAGATACGCCGCAGGAAATTCAGGGAAGAGCAGAAGTGAACGATGGGAAGATCGGCAATCTGGATATTACAGAGTTATAGGAAATATTGGGGAAACCGCAGCAGGATTTAGCCTGCTGCGGTTGATTTTTGGTATGCAGAATGTATATACTATAATTGAAATTGAGAAACATCCGGGAAGGAGGATTTTGTCCATACCGGTGTATTTCCGAAAGAAATCAGTAGAAAAATCAGCAGGGCACAAGAAGTTCGACATGCCAGCGATTACGATGACTTTTATATTATTTCAATAGAAGATGCAAAAGAGCAGTTGGAAACAGCGAAAGAGGTAGTAGAATTGGTTGAATGGGTACCTCAAGACACTGGATGAAAAATAAGATTGTTAAGAAGGTAAAATATAAAAAATCGGAAGAATTCCACAGAGGAAAAGTCTTCCAATTTTTTCTCCGGGAAACTAAGTGATCGTCGAGCAACTTTATGTAAAAAGTTTTGCATGATGTAGAAAAATCAGTAGATCTGGAAATCCTTTTATTTAAGAATCGACGCAATTGATTTGCAACGCAAAACGAATCGTTGTACAAAGAAGTGCAACGCAAAACAAAATCGTTGCAAAATGATTGCGACGATTTTATAATAATAGGAGAGGTGATGTGCGATGAGAGAGAATAAAAGGCTGGAATATAAAGAAAATATGGAATCAGGAACATTTCTGAAAACGATCAGTGCATATGCAAATTATGGTGGTGGGAAGATCATTTTTGGAATTGCAGATGATGGAACTGTAAAAGGAATCTCTAAACCGGAAGAAGCATGTCTAAATCTGGAAAATAAGATTAATGACAGTATAAAACCGGTTCCGGAATATTCGATAGAGATTGGGGAAGATTCTACAATTATTCTCAGCGTCTGCGAGGGTCCTTATAAACCTTATCTTTATAAAGGAAAAGCGTATAAGCGGTATGATTCCGCTGCCACTGAGGTGGATCGCCTGGAATATGGAAGACTGATTCTGGAGGGACAAAATCAGTCTTACGAAGAACTTCCTTCATCTATGCAGGAACTGACATTTGACCGTTTGGAAGAGGAGTTAAAAGAAAGTCTGGGAATTACCAGTCTGAATGAAGATATCCTGAAAACGCTGGAACTCTATTCGGAAAAAAGAGGATTCAATAATGCGGCAGCTTTACTGGCTGACAGAAATCAGTTTCCGGGAATCGATATGATTCGCTTCGGAAGCAGTATTGATGAGATCATGGACAGGGCGACGTTTGAACATATGTCTGTTTTGGCACAGTTAAGCAGTTGTATCGAGAGGTTCCAGACGTACTATCAGTATGAGAAAATAGAAGGCGTTGAGAGAAAACAAATTGACAAGATACCGGAGAAGGCCTTCCGTGAAGCGATTGCAAATGCTTTGGTACATCGGGCATGGGATGTCCGGGCTTCCATAAAAATCAGTATGTTTGAAGATAGAATCGAAATCAGCTCACCTGGCGGGCTCCCGGCAGGAATTGGCCGGGAAGAATATTTGAATGGGCAGATTTCTGTCCTCAGAAATCCGATTCTTGGAAATGTTTTTTTCCGGCTGAAATATATTGAGAAGTTTGGAACGGGGATTATGAGAATTAACCGGTCTTATTCTAATGCATTGGAAAAACCGTCCTATCAGATTTTTGAGAATTCCATTCAGGTGGTACTTCCGGTAATCGCATCAGATGAGGAACTCTCAGAAAAGGAAAGAAGGATTCTGGACATTATCCGGGACAAGGGAACCGTGAGCAGAAGTGAGATTGAAAAGCTGGCGGGAACAGGAAAAGATTCGACAATCCGCAGTCTGAATCTGCTGTTGAAGAAACATATTATTGAGAAAACGGGAGCCGGAAGAGGAGTAAAATATCATATCCGGTAAAGAATAAAGCATACGAAAAGTAACCGGAATACATCCCATGGAGTGAGATGCACCGGTTGCTTTCTATTTACTGTAGTCCGACGGTGTCTATCTTGTCATCCACCGCCCGTTTGTAAAGTCCGGAATGGCAACCGGATGTCCGCCCATTGCGATGGACTGTTCAGAGAGGACGCTGATGCACATCCAGGAAGCTGCGTCATAGACGTCGATCGGGCAAGGCCGTCCGTCGCGGATGCACTGTGCGAATTCACGGAAGACGAGGTAGTCCATGCCGCCGTGTCCGCCTTTGATTTCGCTCTTCAAGAAATCTTTCCAGATCGGATGGTCATACTGCTCTTCGTATTCTTTTGCATTTCCCCAGTGTTTGTTCCAGAAGAATTCCTCTTCCAGGGAATACAGTCCGTCCAGGAAGACGGAATCGGTCTTTTCCTCATACATGCCCTTTGTGCCGCAGACTGTGAAATCACGGCTGTAGTAGCGTGGAAGAGAGGTATCGAGTGTCAGCAGAATCGTTTCCCCTCCGGCACAGGTGATGACGGTATTGACAACATCACCCTGAGCAAACCGTGCGTGGAGCAGGGACTGGTCGCAGTCCGGGTGCCGGCGCACGTATTCATTCATCCCTTTGGAGATGGAAGCGGTGCTTGTCAGAGTGAGCATCCGGTTTCCGTGGTTGATATCAAGGATCCTTGCGATCGGACCGAGTTCGTGAGTCGGATAGTTCTCCGCATTCCGGTTGAGATAATTTCTGAGACGGTAATGGCGGTTTTCTTTTCCGCGGGTAACCTCGCTTCTCAGATCATGCATATAGCCGCCGCGGCAGTGGACGATATCTCCGAATACGCCCTGCTCTTTCATGTTCAGGGCCATCAGTTCACGGCGTCCGTAACAGCAGTTTTCCATAAACATAAATGGTGTTTTTGTCTCTTCGTAAGTCCGGACAAGCTCCCAGCATTCTTCCAGACTGTATACGCCTCCGACTTCGATTCCTACCGGGATTCCTGCTTTCATTGCCTGGATGGCAGCAGGTACGTGGTGCTCCCAGGAGGTGGCGATAATCAAAGCGTCAATATCTGAGCGGGTCAGAACTTCTGAATACTCCGGCTCGGCAGCAGGACGATGCCCGCAGCGCTCTTCGATCAGGTCCTGTGCCTGTTTGATTCTGTCTTCATAAGCGTCACATACGACAGAAATCTGCATTTCCGGGATATACAAAAGGGTTTCCTTTAAAAGCATATAGCCTCTGCTTCCCAGTCCGACAAGTCCGATCTTTAATGGTTCCATAATCAAGTCCTCCTTCATGAAATCTCATCCACAGCATAGCACAAAGCAAAGAGAGTTACAATAATCACAATTCTCTTTTCGCCCCTGTTTTCCGATGCCTTTTTTTCTGCTATAATAGGTACCGGAAAAGGAGGAACACAATGAGTTTTGTACATTTGCATGTTCATACAGAATATAGTTTGTTAGACGGTTCCAACAAGATCAAGGAGTATGTCGCGCGCGTGAAGGAACTCGGCATGAACAGTGCCGCCATTACGGATCACGGTGTGATGTACGGTGTGATCGATTTTTATAAAGAAGCAAAGAAGGCGGGGATCAATCCGATCCTTGGATGTGAGGTATATGTGGCTCCGGGTTCCCGGTTTGACCGTGAGGCAGGGCACAATGATGACCGGTATTACCACCTTGTCCTTCTGGCGGAAAATGATGAGGGATACCACAACCTGATGAAGATTGTATCGAGAGGGTTTACGGAAGGGTATTACTACAAGCCGCGTGTGGATAAAGAGCTTTTGAGGCAGTACAGCGGCGGGATCATCGCTCTGAGTGCCTGTCTGGCCGGAGAGGTGCAGAAGAATCTGGTGAGGGGTCTTTATGAAGAGGCCAAGAAAGCCGCATACGAGTATCAGGATATTTTCGGAAAAGGGAACTTTTTCCTGGAGCTGCAGGATCACGGGATGGGCGAGCAGCAGACGGCCAACCAGGGCCTTCTTCGTCTGTCGGAAGAGACGGGAATTGAGCTGGTAGCTACCAATGACGTCCACTATACGTACGCGGAAGATGAAAAACCGCATGACATCCTGCTCTGTCTTCAGACAGGAAAGAAGCTTTCCGATGAGAACCGGATGCGTTACGAAGGCGGTCAGTATTATGTAAAGAGTGAAGAGGAGATGCGGGGGCTTTTCCCGTATGCCCTGCAGGCACTTGAGAATACGCAGAAGATCGCAGACCGCTGCCATGTGGAGATTGAATTCGGAGTCACCAAGCTCCCGAAATACGATGTGCCGGATGGCTATACCTCATGGGAATATTTGCAGAAGCTCTGCTTTGACGGGCTTGAGAACCGGTATCCGGGAAGCCCCAAGGAACTGGTGGAGCGGCTGAAGTATGAGCTGGATACGATTCGCACGATGGGGTATGTGGACTACTTCCTGATCGTGTGGGATTTCATCAAGTATGCACGGGATCATGACATTATGGTGGGACCGGGAAGAGGTTCCGCGGCGGGAAGTATCGTGTCCTACTGTCTTGGAATTACCAACATTGATCCGATCCGGTATAACCTGCTCTTTGAGCGGTTCCTGAATCCGGAGCGTGTCACCATGCCGGATATCGACGTGGACTTCTGCTTCGAGAGAAGGCAGGAGGTCATCGATTATGTAACGAGAAAATACGGAACAGACCGGGTGGTGCAGATTGTTACCTTCGGTACCCTGGCAGCCCGGGGAGTTATCAGGGATGTGGGGCGTGTCATGGATCTTCCGTACGCCTTTGTGGACAGCATTGCAAAGATGATTCCGACCGAGCTGAATATGACGCTGGACCGGGCGCTTACGATGAATCCGGAGCTGAAAAAGCTGTACGATACGGATGAGCAGGTAAGAGAACTGATTGACATGAGCAGGCGTCTGGAAGGTCTTCCGAGACATACGTCCATGCACGCGGCGGGGGTTGTCATCAGTCAGAAGTCCATCGATGAATATGTGCCGCTCTCCCTTGGATCGGACAATTCTCCGGTGACCCAGTTTACCATGACGACGCTGGAAGAGCTGGGTCTTCTGAAGATGGACTTCCTTGGGCTTCGGACCCTTACCGTCATTCAGAATGCGGCCAGGCTTGCCCGGCAAAGCACCGGGAAAAAGATCGATATGTCCAGGATCGACTATGATGACAAGGCAGTCTTCGATTCCCTTTGCAGCGGAAAGACGGACGGCGTGTTCCAGCTGGAAAGCGCCGGGATGAAGAGCTTCATGAAGGAATTAAAGCCGCGGAATCTGGAGGACGTCATTGCGGGGATTTCTCTGTACCGTCCGGGACCGATGGACTTTATTCCGCAGTATGTCAAAGGAAAGAATCATCCGGAACAGATCACCTATGACTGTCCGCAGTTAAAACCGATTCTGGAACCGACCTACGGATGTATCGTCTATCAGGAGCAGGTTATGCAGATCGTGCGGGATCTGGCGGGATACACGCTGGGGCGAAGCGACATTCTGCGGCGTGCCATGTCAAAGAAAAAGGGCGATGTCATGGAGCGGGAGCGTCAGAATTTCGTCTACGGCAATCCGGAGGAAAACGTGCCGGGATGCGTGGCAAACGGCATCGATGAGAAGACAGCCAACAAGATTTACGATGAGATGATTGATTTTGCGAAATATGCCTTCAACAAGTCTCACGCGGCGGCCTATGCGGTCGTTTCCTACGAGACGGCGTGGCTGAAATATTATTATCCGGTAGAATTTATGGCGGCGCTGATGACTTCGGTCATCGATAATCCGGGGAAAGTGGCGGAATACATCTATACCTGTAAAGAGATGGGCATAAAACTGCTGCCTCCGGACATCAATAAAGGGTACGGCAACTTTTCCGTGGACGGGGGCGATATCCGTTACGGCCTTGCGGCAATCAAAAGTATCGGACGGTCCGTGATCGATGACATTATCCGGGAAAGAGAGGCCGGGGGAGAGTTCAAAAACCTCCGGGATTTCGCGGAGCGGATGTCCGGCAAGGACATCAACAAAAGGACGGTTGAAAACTTTATTAAAGCCGGGGCCTTCGACTGTTTTACCGGGACGAGAAAGCAGCATATGATGGTCTATCTTAAGATCCTTGAC
Organism: Pseudoflavonifractor sp. BSD2780061688st1 E11; assembly: GCF_005844125.1. Classification (NCBI taxonomy): domain Bacteria; kingdom Bacillati; phylum Bacillota; class Clostridia; order Eubacteriales; family Oscillospiraceae; genus Pseudoflavonifractor; species Pseudoflavonifractor sp. BSD2780061688st1 E11. The sequence continues at coordinate 8,928 of NZ_SPHM01000044.1, read as the reverse complement.
CAGATCAATCAGGAGAAGAAATATTCCATGGCAGGACAGATGAGCCTGTTTGATATTGTGGATGAGGATCAGAGAAAGGAATTTGATATTCAGTTCCCGGATGTGGGTGAATACGAAAAGGAGACGATGCTTGCCTTTGAAAAGGAAGTGCTCGGCGTCTATGTCAGCGGTCATCCGCTGGAAGAATACGAGGAGCGGTGGAAGAAAGCGATCACGGCGACGACACATGATTTCCAGTATGACGATGAGACCGGACATACGAAAGTCCGGGACGGGGCCAAAGAAACCATCGGCGGTATGATTACGTCCCGCACCATAAAATATACGAAGACCAACAAGGTGATGGCATTTATTACCATCGAGGACCTGCTTGGTACGGTGGAGGTCGTGATTTTCCCGAGGGATTACGAGAAGAATCAGCAGTATCTGGAAGTGGACCGGAAGGTGTTCGTAAGGGGACGGGTGTCTGAGGAAGACGAAAGTGCCAGCAAGTTGATCTGTGAGACGATCATTCCGTTTGAACAGACAGAAAAACAGCTCTGGATTCAGTATCCGGATAAGGCATCCTTCCTTCAGGAAGAGCAGCTTGTCTACTCCATGCTCCACATGAGTGAAGGGGAGGAGAAAGTCTTCATTTACTGTCAGGCAGAACGGGCAGTCAAACAGCTTCCGGCGGGGCGGAATGTGGATATCTCAGATGAACTCATGAGCAGATTGACGAACTATTTTGGCAAAGAGCGGGTAAAAGTAGTAGAAAAGTCAAAGATATAGGAAAGATATTGAAAAACGAAAATAAATAGTTTAGTATATTATGTGGTTAAACTATTCACAGAAAACACATACAGAAATCAGGGGATGACCTAATGGAGGTATAAGAATCATGGCAAAAGAAATCAGGACAATAGGTGTTTTAACGAGTGGTGGAGATGCGCCGGGAATGAACGCGGCGATTCGTGCCGTTGTAAGAACAGCGCTTGGAAATGGACTGAAGGTCAGAGGAATCAGAAGAGGATACTCAGGACTTTTAAATGAAGATATTATTGATATGTCCGCGCGCGATGTTTCCGATACGATTCAGCGCGGAGGTACGATTCTCCAGACTGCAAGATGCCAGGAGATGTGCACAGAAGAAGGACAGCAGAGAGCGGCAGCGATCTGTAAGAAATATGAGATTGACGGACTGATTGTAATCGGAGGAGACGGTTCCTTTAAAGGAGCAAGAGCGCTGTCCAATCTCGGGGTGAATACGATCGGTCTTCCGGGAACGATTGACCTGGATATCGCATGTACAGAGTACACGATCGGATTTGATACCGCGGTGAATACGGCGATGGAAGCCATCGACAAAGTACGTGATACCTCTACATCCCATGAGAGATGCAGTATCGTTGAGGTTATGGGACGTGATGCGGGATACCTTGCGCTGTGGTGCGGTATTGCCAACGGAGCAGAGAGAATTCTGCTTCCGGAAGAGCATGATTATAATGCAGAGAAGATCATCGAAGATATCAAGCTGAACAGAAAACGCGGAAAGAAGCATTACATCATCATCAATGCAGAAGGTGTCGGTAACTCCGTCGGCCTTGCAAAAGAGATTGAAGAGGCAACAGGCATGGAGACAAGAGCGACGATTCTTGGACACATGCAGCGCGGTGGAAGCCCGACAGCAAAAGACCGTGTCTACGCGTCCATCATGGGAGCAAAGGCAGTGGATCTTCTTCTGGAAGGAAAGACAAACCGTGTCGTAGGCTACAAGCACGGCGAATATGTAGACTTTGATATCGACGAAGCACTGGAAATGGAAAAGGGAATTCCGCAGTATCAGTACGATATTGCAAAAGAACTCTCTCTTTAATTTACCTTGGAGAGCCAAAAAGCAGGGGGCATTGCGTACTCCCTGCTTTTTTATACTTGAAAAGCAAAAACAGAAATTGTACAATGATAGGACAGAAGGTAAAAAGGAGATATGGACTGTGAGTAGCAATAAAAAGGCGGCGCCTGTCGGAGTGTTTGATTCCGGAGTGGGAGGACTGACAGTAACAAGAGAGATCATGCGGCAGCTTCCGGACGAAAATATGGTGTATTTCGGGGACACTGCGAGAGTGCCGTACGGAAGCAAATCAAAAGATAATATCATACGTTACAGCCGGCAGATCATCCGGTTTCTGCAGACAAAGAATGTCAAGGCTATTGTGATCGCCTGCAATACAGCCAGTGCGCTGGCGCTGGATGTGGTGAAAGAGGAGACCGACATCCCGATTATGGGAGTGATTGTGCCGGGAGCCGCTGCGGCTGTCCGGGCCACCAGAAATAAAAAGATCGGCGTGATCGGGACAGAGGCGACGATCCGGAGCCAGATGTATTCCAAAGTGATGAAGGAGATGCTTCCGGGTGTGGAAGTGATCGGAAAGCCGTGTCCGCTTTTTGTTCCGATTGTGGAAGAAGGATTTGCAAAGCACAAGATTGCGGAGGAGGTCATCGATTACTATCTGGCATCGATGAAAGAGACGGATATAGACACAATGATTCTTGGATGCACCCATTATCCGCTGTTAAGATCCCGGATCATGAAATATCTGGGAGACGGCATTCAGCTGGTGAATCCTGCTTATGAGACGGCGATGGAGCTTAAGAAGCTTCTCAGGAAGATGGATCTGCTCAATGAAGGGCAAAGCAGCGCAGAAGAGAGCGGTCAGGTCTGTGCCAACGGCTCCTATGAGTTTTACGTAAGCGATACGGCGGACAAATTCAAGCAGTTTGCAAATTCCATCCTTCCTTATGATATCCGCACAACCCAGCGGATCAATATCGAAGAATATTAAACATGACGGGGAATGATTATGGATAGAGAGATATTACTTGGAATTACAGGAATGCAGTGGGAGATGATGGACGATGGAGAACAGAAGGCCGAAGATGCTGAAGCAGTGGAAATGCTTACTTCTGCTGATTATTTCTTTAAAAATGGAAAACATTATTTCGTGTATGATGAGACGTCTGGAAGCGGTCGAAAGATTGGAAAAAGCAAGATCAAAATTACGGGAGACCGGATCGTTGAAATCATGAAAGCAGGAGAGATGAGAGGAGGACTGTTCTTTGAGAAGGACAAGCGCACCCTTACCTGTTATGAGACTCCGTACGGTCAGCTTCACTTTGGCGTCTGGACGACCGGTATTGATGTTGATGTAAAAGAGGACGAAATCCTTGCGGAGATCCGCTACCGGATGGAGATGGAAGACAAGCCGATGGCGGACTGCTGCGTCAAAATTCATGCCTGCAGCAAGGGGGAAAAGTCGGCTCAGATGGTGAGAGAGCTGATGGAGCATCAGAAGCAGGATCTCATAAAAGCAGAATAAAGACAGGACAAAGAGTACATTTCATGCTGGATGAAGAGTACTCTTTTTTTCTATATGTTTATCAGGGAGTGAGAAACAATCTGGACGCAGTGTCCGCTCCGAGGCTTCTGGAAGCGGCGCAGATGCTGGGAGCAGGAAAGTTCTATGCATTCTGGAGGATCATTCTTCCGAATATCACAAATGGAATCATGGTATCCGTCATGCTGGCCATGTCCATCGTGTTTGGAGATTTCGTAATTATCAATACACTGGCAGGAAACTATTTCCCGACCGGACAGATGTACCTGTATTCGGCAATGAGACAGTCCGGACAGAAGGCAAGTGCCGTGATCGTGATTCTGTTTATTATCACGCTGGCAATTTCACTTGTGGGATTTGGTCTGCAGAAAAGCAAGAAAAGGAGATAAGAGAAGATGTCTTACATAGAGTTTCAGAATATCAACAAGTTTTACGGAAAAAACCAGGTATTGAAAGATATCAGCCTGAACATTGAAAAAGGACAGTTTGTGACATTGCTCGGACCTTCCGGATGCGGAAAAAGTACGCTTCTTAGGTGTCTGTCCGGCCTCGAAGAGATCAGCTCCGGCCGGATCATCATGGATGGAAAAGACATTACCAATCTGGAACCAAAAGACAGAAACATCGGAATGGTGTTCCAGCACTACAGCCTCTTTCCGAATATGACAGTAGAGGAAAACATTGCCTTCGGTCTGAAAATGCAGAAGAAAAGCAAAGAAGAAATCAAGGCGAAAGTGGATTCTGCGATTCAGATCGTGGAGCTGGAAGGAAAGGAAAAGGCCTATCCGGAAAATCTTTCCGGAGGACAGCAGCAGAGAGTGGCGCTTGCGAGAAGTATCGTGCAGCAGCCAAAGGTTCTGCTTCTGGATGAGCCGTTAAGCGCCATCGATGCGAAGCTTCGGAAGTCTCTGCAGAACAGCATCAAGCAGATTCACAAGGATCTGGGACTGACCTGTATTTTCGTAACCCATGATCAGGACGAGGCGATGGTAATGTCTGATACGATCCACCTCTTCCACGAGGGACGCATTGAACAGTCCAGCGATCCGATTACCATGTATACATCTCCGGTAAGTCAGTTTGCAGCGGCATTCATCGGTAACTATAATATTCTTTCCCGGGAGCAGTTCACGTCCGTAACCGGAAAGAAGATTGCATCTGAAAACGGAATCGCAATCCGTCCGGAAACGATTCAGATTGTAACAGATCCGTCGGAAGAGACAGACTATACATTTGAAGGCGTAATTATTGATAATACACCAAAAGGAAACGTTTTGCAGTATAATATTAATGCAAATGGTGTTAAAATGAAAGTAGACGTACTCTTCAGAAGTAAGGTACTTTTTGAAAACGGACAGAAACTTCGTCTGTCTGTAGCAGATCACAACTGCATCAGAATTTAGCAGAAAGGAACAAAAACGACTATGAAACATGGAATCGTCAATTCGCTCGAAATCCCGCGTTTTTCAGGGATTCAGACCTTTATGAGAATGGAGAATGACACGGATCTTCAGGATGCGGACTTTGTCGTGGCAGGAATTCCGTTCGATACCTGTGCGACTTACCGTGCAGGGGCCAGATTTGGCCCGGCCGCGGTCAGGGAGATGTCTTCTCTGGCGGCCAAACCGTATAATCCCGTTCTGGAAGTGGATATTTTCGGGGAATGCCGGGGAGTGGACTACGGCGATCTTCCGACGGTGCCGGGGTATGTGGAGGAGACTTTTGACAAGGTGCATGCGCAGATGAGAACACTCTTTGAAAGCGGAGCCGTTCCGATTGTCATCGGAGGAGACCACAGCGTGACGCTGCCGGAGCTTCGGGCATGTAAGGATGTGCACGGAGAGGTGGCGCTGATTCATTTTGACGCCCACTACGATACGATCAAAGAATACTTCGGAAAACCGTACAGCCACGGTACACCGTTTTACCATGCGGCAAAGGAAGGGCTGGTGGATCCGTCCTGCTCCATTCAGGTAGGAATCAGGGAAGGGCTTTACGGACCGGAGGACGCGCAGAATTCCGCAAATCTCGGGTACGAGTCCATCGATGCTCTTACGATACACCACATGAGTGCACAGGAGGTCATAGACCGGATCAAAAGCAGGGTTGGCGGAAAGAAAGTGTTCCTGACATTTGATATCGATTTCCTGGATCCGGCATTTGCTCCGGGAACCGGTACACCGGTGCCGGGCGGATTTTCCACCTGGGAGACGCTGGAGATCCTGCATGGCTTAAAAGATCTGGATGTTGTGGGATACGATGTGGTAGAAGTGGCAAACGCATTTGACGGTTCGGGAATCACTGCCATTGCGGCAGCAGGAATCATTCAGGAGTTCATGTCTCATATTGCATGGAGGAAAAAGCATGGAAAAGATCAAAGATAGGATTGGTGAAAATCCGGTCGTAGAAAAGCTTGCACGAGCAGAGGAAACAGCGTGGATCAATCCGAAAAAAGAATGCTGGGATGATGCCGGAGAAACTTTTGATGTCCGGCCGGAAGAGATTGAGGATGCAAGGGCAAGACTGGAGAGGTTTGCACCGCTGATTCTCAGGTATTTCCCGGAGACGAAAGACCGGGGAGGACTCATCGAGTCCCCTCTTGAGGAAATCCCGAAGATGAAGGCGGCGCTGGAAGAAAAGACCGGAAGCGCTGTTGACGGAAGACTGCTCTTAAAGGAAGACAGCCATCTTGCCATTGCAGGTTCCGTCAAGGCAAGGGGCGGGATTTATGAGGTGCTGAAATACGCGGAGGATCTTGCGGTGAAGCACGGTCTATTGAAAGATGGCGACAGCTACGAGGTGCTTGGCGAGGAAGAGAATCGTGCAGTATTCCGGAAGTATACGATTCAGGTGGGATCCACAGGAAATCTGGGGCTCAGCATCGGTATTATCAGTGCAGTTCTCGGATTTCGGGTCATTGTTCATATGTCTGCGGATGCAAAAGAATGGAAGAAACAGATTCTTCGGAAGTTCGGTGTCGAAGTCAGGGAATATGAGCAGGACTACGGAGAAGCGGTCAGACAGGGAAGGGCGCTCTCGGATCAGGACCCAAACAGCTATTTTGTGGATGATGAAAATTCCAGAACACTCTTCCTTGGCTACGCGACAGCAGGAAAACGGCTGAAAGAGCAGCTGGATGAACAGAAGATTGTCGTAGATAAGGAGCATCCGCTCTTTGTCTATATTCCATGCGGAGTCGGCGGAGCGCCGGGCGGCATTACGGCGGGACTCAAATGGGTGTTTGGCGATGCGGTGCATTGTTTCTTCGCGGAGCCGGTGCAGGCTCCTTGTATGCTGCTTGGTATGGCATCCGGACTGCACAATGAGATTGCGGTTCAGGATATCGGACTGACAGGAAAGACCGATGCAGACGGACTTGCGGTAGGACGTCCGTCTGCCTTTGCGGGAAAGATGATGGAACGTGTATTAAGCGGCGAAGTGACAGTGGAAGACCGGAAACTTCTTCAGTATATGAAGCTTTTGATGGATACGGAAGAGATTTTCCTGGAGCCGAGCGCCTGCGCCGGATTTGCAGGTGTGTCAGCGATGGCAGCACAGGAGGAATTTCAGAAGTATGTGAAGGAACACGGGCTGGAGCCGGTGATGGAAAACGCCGTACAGATCGTCTGGGCGACCGGAGGAAGCCTGGTGCCGGAAGAGATGCGCAGGCAGTATCTGGAAGAGGCACGGATCCTGTCACTGAACGTACCGGGATTTGCAGAAAGTGGAAACTGGTACAAAGGAAACCTTCACAGCCACACGGTCAATTCTGACGGCCATCTGACACCGGCGGAGTCGGTGAAACTGTTCCGGGAGCACGGGTATCATTTCCTCTGCTTTTCCGAACACGATCGTTATACCGATTACAGGGACGAATTTGACTGTGAGGACTTTATTATCCTTCCGGGGCTTGAGGCCTCTGCCGTGCTCTATGAGTCAGAAGGATCGAAACTCAGACCGAAGGTGCATCACATCCATGGAATTCTCGGCACGAAAGAAATGCAGAAACAGGCCACAAAAGAGCCGTACAAGCATATGGAAATCCATCCGGTGGACAAATATTACGGAGACTGGGATGGAGCGAAAGCTGCGCAGAAACTGGCGGATGAGATGACGTCCAGAGGAATGATCGCGACCTACAATCATCCGATCTGGTCCAGAGTGCGGGAGGAAGAATTCATCCATACAAAAGGAATCTGGGCGATGGAAATCTATAATTACGGCACGGTAAATGAAAGTGCCACCGGATATGATGAGACATACTGGGATGTCATGCTGCGGGAAGGAAAACAGATCTTTGCCTTTGCATCCGATGACAATCATAATGACGGGATTGTGGAAGACGCCTGCGGCGGATATATCGTTGTAAAGGCAGAGGAACTTTCCCACGAAGCGATTGTAAAAAACATGCTGGCAGGAAATTATTATTCATCCTCAGGACCGGAAATCTACGACTGGGGAATCCGGGACGGAAAAGCATATGTCAGCTCAAGCCCGGTGTACAGGATCGATTTCATCGCAGGCAACTGTATTAACGACGGGACATCAATTGTATGCAGATCTGTGGACGAGACAGTGGAAAGCGGCGAATATGTCCTTAAAGGACATGAGAAATATGTGAGGGTAAAATGTACTGACCGATACGGAAAGACTGCATGGAGCAATCCGATTTTCCTTGACCGGGAAAATGCATAGTTTTCCGGAAGGGGAAAACGAAAGAAGATACCGGAGAGTCCGGAATCATTAATAGAAAAAGAGACAGAAAAAGAGTGCGGATGAAATATTCCGCACTCTTTATGCTGTCTTATTTCTTTTTTGATTTTGATGAATTCTTGGAAGCCTCTTCCCTGGCTGCTTCCTTAGCTCTTGCAAAAAATCCTTTTTTCTTCTTTGGAGCTTCCAGAGGCCCTCTGACACCTCTTACTCCTGTAATATAAATACCGCTCACGGTAGCTTTGACTTCTTTTTTCACAGGAACAAGCGGGTAAACCTTATCATCACACATAAATGTCATGATCTTCGGCCCGACTTTTGCCTTAACGACATAAACCTTGGACCGGCGTAAATATTTCGGCGTGCTTTCCATTACGATAGATGGAAAACCGGCATCTTTCAGCTTCATACGGCCCTTGTCTATGACGAGTATGGAAACTGTCTGAGCCATGGCATCGATCTTCTCCTGCTGTTCCGCCTGCTTCTTCTGAGCGCGCTTTCCAAGAAAATAAAGGACGATCAGAGCGATGACCAGAATAACAAGAATCACGAGTGATACGATAAAAAACGGACTCATCTTAATTACTCTCCTCCAATCTTTTGTTACACATGTTGTATTGTAGCATTGTTTTTGGGGAAGCGCAAGTAGTTTGCAGGCGGGTTGCATCTTTTTTCCCCTGCAAGTATAATAAGAGCAGGAATCGAGGAGGAAAAAGTATATGGAAATAATATTCGAATTAACAAAAGACGCAGCTCTTTGGATACCCGACTTTGCCACTTTATAAAAAGTAAATCTTCCAAAAACATCGTATTTATCAATGTTTTTGGAAGATTGATTCAA
>NZ_SPHM01000043.1:0-24858 GCF_005844125.1 Pseudoflavonifractor sp. BSD2780061688st1 E11 | reverse complement strand
GGACTCACGGTATCATAGCTCCGGACTTCTGGTATCCGTTCCTCCGGAACAGGGGTACATTTTCACCGTAATATACATTGCCTATTATTATACCTGTATTGATCGTATTAACAATGGATTAGAAGTTGATTTTGGTTGATAAAATCAACCATAAGGAAACAGGTCTGAATCATGGGAACGGATAGCTATATAAAACAGAGACTTTGAGCTTTGTTTACCAATAAAAAATCGGAAACCGCCCCCTGTCCTTTGACAAGTTCCGATTCCCGAAAAATACATGTTTTTACAGTTTTTCATTTTTTAGCACGAAGCTGATTCTTCATTCAAGCATCATTCATTAAGTAAACATGCTGTCAACGCCTTATATTCACGAAAATACATCCCACGTTTCATTTCCATATGCCCATATTCCTGATGCTTTGAGAAAATTTCAATCGCTTTTTCCACCGGAACCCATCTGGGCTCCAGACCTTCTTGTTCCTCCTGCTCAGTAAGTGAGCGTTCCGTATGACCATCAGCTTCGCAGATAAAATAATGGCTGGAATACAAATACTCTTCATAATATTCATTAATGATCAGGCTACAGCATAGCGGTTTTACAAGAATCCCTGTTTCCTCTGCCAATTCCCGAATGCAACAGTCCTCATAGCTTTCACCGACCTCAACACCACCGCCGGGAATCATCCACAGATCGCTGTTTTCCATATAAGACAACAGAATATTTCCGTCCTTCACCACGATACCTCGGCAGGCTTCTCGGATTTTGGTGTGTTCAGCAAAACGATTATCTCCATAAATATTGATTGTTTCCATGTGATTAATGTCCATCAGTATTCTATTCCTTCTTTCATGTTGCTCCATTCTTCTTTCGTCTGGCAGGTGATGTGTTCCGTCCGTAAAAGGCCCTCTATAGCGCAGGGAACATTTTCACTTGTATGATGATAATGAAAGCCGCATTTTTCCTGAACTCGTTTTGATTTTTGGTTCCCATCAAAATATCCGCACCATATTTTAGACAGATTCAGATCTACAAATCCATGTCTCAAAATTTCCCGAACAGCTTCTGGAATCAAGCCTCTTCCCCAATAAGGAACACCGATCCAGTATCCAATCTCACCTTCTGTCTTCGGAAGTCCAATATTACTGGTTTCACCGATCATCAGCCCTATACTTCCAACCGGATGGCCGTTTTCTTTCAAAACCACTGCATAAGTCTCCGGTGCGGAAAGAACTTCCCGGATTATTTCCCGGCTGTTTTCCACACTTGTATGAACAGGCCATCCAGCTATAGGTCCCACATCAGGATGGCTTGCATATCGGTATAAATCCTCTGCGTCTCTCTCCTCCCATGGACGGAGAAGCAGTCTCTCTGTTTCCAAAATCATATCTCTGCACCTCCCTGTAGTTCGCATACACATGACCATAGTCATCCATAATTCTCGCCCAAACTGCCCCTGCAGCCTTGCCGCCGAAATCGGCAACCAGACAATTATCCCCTCGTCTTGTCCCAAACCTGTTTTTCTTAACCGGTAGGATGAAGGCGTTAGATTCAAATATCTCATTTTTTCTCATCATCGATGCTAAAAGACAGAAATTCCACGGCGCTGATAATTGCTAGGAACAGCAAGATCTCAAACGCCTCATTTTGCTTTAAATCTGGGGATAAATATCGGATGGATGTCCAAGAAGTCTCATGATTTCCAATTCATCTCTTGCATCCAACAGAGCATTATGTGTTTCTATGTAATCCTTATTGCTAATCATTCTCATGATATTTTCAACGCCATATCCTCGTTTCAATCTACCTGTTTTGCAGCATTCTGCCGAAGTTGGAATCATTGGATTATATTGTCTGTAAGCTGCAATTCGCATAATATCATGCCAAATAAAATCTTTCATAAACGCAAGACAGTTTTTGTCAAATCCTGCATTATAGGCAAAAACAGAAGAAACATCATATTCCATTAGAAAGGACGAAATGTTATCCGCAATTTTTTTCCGGGAAATCTTCTCCTCATTTATTCCTTTTATGTGAACAATATAATCAAACATTCCGCCTTCCCGCAAAGCTTCTTTGATTACATAGTACTTATACCCGACGATCTCGTAATTACTCGCATCAGCAATTACGATTCCCACTGTCATTACAGCACCGCTCCATGTCGTTTCTGTATCTATTACCGCAATGTGTTCTTTCATTCTATTTTCCTTTCGGCTTATAATATTTAGTTAATTGTCTTTTGGTAATGGTTTTTACTACTGAATCCATAAACTTCTGTTTATCCGGAATCGAAATTTCCCACATTTCATTTGTCCTTATGTTCCATAAAATGCCCTTATCTAAATTTTGTGCAATCATATAGCACGCACACTGAAGATAATATTCATGGTTAAGTTGAGAAACAAATTTAAGTTCATAGATTGTATCATCTTTTTTTACATCCGCATACCCAAGAGCCTCAAACGCCTTTTCCCCGTTCCGTCTTTCTGCAAATGCTATACTACAAATAATTTGTTCCTCTTCGTCATGTCTAAGACGTGTTTCGATTCGTCTAGTTAATAACTCTTTCTGTTCATCTGTAACTAATGGCAGTGAAACCTGAGAGTAATATCTACGCTGATTTGTTTCTAATGATGTTAGATGAAGAATCTTCTTTTCCACACCTTTGATCTTATCGTTAAATATTTTTCTATCCTTATGAATCAGGCGAAACAGTGCAAATTCCCGGTCAATGTCATAATTATCAAAGAAAAATGCCTCTTGAAAAATACCTATACATGGAGATAAATCAATGAGTCCATCATTACTTCGAATATCGATTACGCTGGTATCTTCCATATTGATTTTTTTCTTTTCTAAAAGATCATAACACTCTTCTATATCTTCCTGAAATTTAAAATCAAACATTTCCGATATTCTAACGTTCTCCAATGATGTATTCATATCCTCTGGAGTAGAAATAGATTCTTCTGACAATGTTTCTTCATTACCTGGGACAAAAATTATTTGCTTTTTCCCCCTGCTTGCTGCAACAAGGAATATATTTCGAAGTATCTCATATTTTTGTTGAGGTTGTCCAACTCGCATTCTCCAGTAGCTTTCCGTAAAATCAAAAACAACACAAATTTCTCTTTCTAACCCTTTACTGCTATCAAAGGTAGTAAATATTGCTGTTTCCTTACTTGGTTGCACTTTCCCAGATGTATCTTGATCTGAGATACTTGCATAAACGGTATTCTTATTAAATTTATCTTTGTACTTTGATTCAAGTTTGTTAAGAGTCTTTGCCATAGTTCCTTGTCTGGCTCCCAAGCATAACAATTTGCTCGGTTCCTGCTTAGCCAAAAAGTCTACTATTTCTTGTTCCGACATTTCAGAAATTTCACACTCACTGTTAACTCCAGTAATCTTCTTTTTCCATATACGCCCCAACTTTTGTGCATAATCATTTGGAAGACGAAAGCATTTTGTAAATTCTAATTCAATGTGCTCTCCAAGAAACTTTTCAATATATTCTTCCACTTCAAGTGCAGTCTTATCATATATTTTTTGTTTCATATCTCCGACAGCAACAAGCTGTGCCTCGGGATTACAGCTGACTATATAATCTAACATATCAGCAATTTCCTGATCTATGTCTTGATATTCATCCAGGACAATAAGATCAAACTTTCTAACAGGCGGTTTCTTCTTATTAAATTCCTGAAGCAAATCTGATACACCGACCTGCATTCCTATTCTGTTTAAACAAGACCATGCATATCCGTGATAGTTTGTTACAGTAACATTTCTACCCTTTATCTTTTCTTTAGCGTCAATTTTAAGAAGCTTGTTATATGTAAGATAAAGTATCTTTTTGTTTTTAGGAAAACGAGTACATAGAGCCTGTATAGCCGTTGTTTTTCCGCTACCAACACAGGCATCAACAAGAATATTCTTCCCATTTAAAGCTTTCTCAATAAATTTTTCTTGTTCATCGGTAAGGATAATTGACATATTATAATCTCCACTAAAATTTCTACTCTATTTCCACACGGAATCGACAAATTATGCCAAGAGCTACCAATGTTTGAAAACTTAGACTTCACCAAACTGAACATCAGATTTTTATCATTGATAAATTGTTTGAACTTATAATGCTATCATTTGCAAGCTCCATCAGCACATTATCATTATAATCTCTTTGCCCGATAAGCTCAAGTTGCCTGATCTCAATTATAGAAATTATAGACAAAAGGCAGTTTCAGGGCATCATTCGTGAAGTGCTTCTATGAACAACCGTTCTTATCTGTCAGGTGATTAACACAAGTCCGCACTATATATTGGCTGCTGGGTTTATAAAGCATCCGTCTCTTATATTTACCTCCGCATTCTCCACAGCAGATCCGATCGGAAAACCATACCAGTTCTGGTATCTTCCGGTGTCATAACCATTTCCTTTTTAGCCCCACTATTTCACGATCACCATCTCCCCGTCCACATTGGCATAACCGTATTGGGATAGGAAATGATGAAGGTCCCATTCTAAAAACGCCGTTTGATAACCCACTTCACATTCTCAAAAATAGACACCGACTCGCTTTCTGACAAAATGCTTTTGTCAAAGTAAAGTCCGCCAAATTTCCACTCGTTATTGGATTTGATATAGTTTTCTACAATTCCTCCTTACATGTCTGTAAACAAATTTTAAATATGCTTGCATTTGCTTGCATTTGCAAAAGAAAGTGGGTATAATATATCCAAAGGAGTGTGATAGATATGGCAAATACATCCGCAGTTTATGCCCGTATTGATAAGGAGCTAAAAGAAAACGCAGAAGGAATCCTTTCTCAGCTTGGGATTTCCCCGTCCAGCGCAATCCAGATGCTTTACAGTCAAATTGTACTAAAAAAGGGAATGCCTTTTGAACTGCGCCTGCCTTCCACAAAACCTACCGCAGTCGGCGATATGAGCCGGGAACAGCTGAATGCAGAGCTTATGAAAGGTGTGGAATCCATGAAATCCGGAAAAACCTATACAGCAGATGAGGTGGATTCCGAGTTAAAGCGGGAGTTCGGTATATGAGCGATACCTATTCCATTATCTACTCCTCGGAAGCCAAAGATGATCTGAGGGAGATTTATTCTTACATCGCTTATGACCTGCAGGCACCGGAGACAGCAGAGGGCCAGGTCAATCGTATTCGGAAAGAAATCCGGTCGCTGGATTTTATGCCGTCCCGATATGCTGTCGTGGATTGGGAGCCGTGGAAAAGCATGGGGATGCATCGGGTACCGGTAGACAATTTCATCGTCTATTATGTCGTAAATAACGGCAGCCGCACGATAACTGTGATCCGAATTTTCTACGGTGGCAGGGATATCGAGGACATCATTCAGGCAAAACGTGAGTAATCCGCAAAAAGGAACAGAATAGCTGTTCCTTTCTGCATTCAGAACTTATCAAGCTCCTCCTGAGCGACAATCCACTCATACTTCACGCCGTCATTGACTTTTCCCATCCACTTTTCCTGCCTCCTTATACCTTTCCTTCCAGATTATTCTTGTTTCCAACCTGTCAGCTCCACACCCCTAATATCAAAATTGGCCACCAACTCTCCATTATTTTCCAAAGTAGACCAGTTTCTACTTACCTATAAAATGAAAAAATCCGGAAATCGAAACCTGTCCTCTGACAAGCCCCGACTCCCGGAAATCCCTTGTTTTCTATACTTTTTCAGTATTCTATTCTTTAACTTTTGACATCAGCACAACCGTCTCAACATAGCACGAGGAAATGATTTAGATATACATTTCCTCCACCTGTTCGTAAAATGCCGCCCCAGTACCATATCGACTACTTTTTAGCTGATAGGGTTCACGGGAACATGTCGGGACGCCAAGATTACACCGTTCACCTAAAAATAAATATCTGATTTGCCTTCTCAACAAACGTATCTGCTGAATCCCTCCACTGTCCCGGATAATAACGGTAACTCATACGACTTAACTGACCATTCCCATCAATTTCACATTGAGTACTATATTTCGTCTTACCCGAGTTCGATGTATAATGGAAAACAAGAAAACCGTATTTGTCAACCTTGACGTATTTCCCATGAGAAACTGTTTGAGCCACCTTGCTTAGTTCGTTCAAAGGTACTCCATGCCATTTTTCTCCAGACTGTTCTTGTCCATAGATTACATATTCTTCAGGTGTATATCGTTTGGGCGGCTCATAGGTTTGTTTTCGTGACTGTTGTAACTGAGCATCTAAAAATTAAATTTTTTAAAATACTACCAAATAATCCCATGTTTCTCCCTTCCTCATAAATCTTTTATAAACCAGTCAACATAAATAATCAATTTCAAATATGTTTTCTATGGTTTGTAAACTCATGTTCGTACAAATATACACGCATTAGCTCCTTCTTAATTTGTTTATATTCTTCAAGAGAGCGGGTCCATACTTTTTACAAACGCCAATGAGAAGTCCGGCTGTGGCGAGAATTGCGCCTCCGTTTTTTACCGCCTTTGCACCTTCCTCAATTTTCTCATAGTCCTCACTGTTCAGAGTTTGATTCTGAAATCTTTTCCGTTCTGACATTCTGAAACACCTCCAACAATTTATCTCCACTCATCTGTATGTTAATCATATCATACTCTTGTGCTTCCTCCAGACAAATCTCCCGCTCAGTTGCGATGTAATCTGTCGCATGATAGTAAAACATCTCCATATTCTTCTTATGGATATATCGGAGAGTCTGCAATGAACTGAAATCTATTCCTTGCATCTCCTGCTCCGCATCAATAAATACTTGCTCTGCAGCATCCATC
The DNA here is from genome assembly GCF_005844125.1 of Pseudoflavonifractor sp. BSD2780061688st1 E11. Taxonomy (NCBI): domain Bacteria; kingdom Bacillati; phylum Bacillota; class Clostridia; order Eubacteriales; family Oscillospiraceae; genus Pseudoflavonifractor; species Pseudoflavonifractor sp. BSD2780061688st1 E11. Next base: position 18,042 of record NZ_SPHM01000043.1, on the reverse strand, counting down.
TGGCCGCATATAGCATAGGATGCAGCAACCATCTGTGTTGCCTGGAGATACAGAGAATAATACTTCTGAATAACCAGGAACTCCTGATCCTTTTTCCTGTGTGCCCCTGAATGCATGAGTTCCATACTAAAACGTGCAAACTTGCCTTCAGGCAGTGGTTCAAAACCACCGACGCGACTCTTAAAAGTCTGAAGCAACTGCTTCTGTGCTATCAGCATATTACTCCGTCCGGAAGCCATAGCGGAAATCTTTTCTTCCGGTGCGGCATTTAAAGAATATCGGATCTGATCACGACCTGCCAGCAGAAGGCCAATCCGATCATCCATCTGACCTTGCTCAATCCGCCTCACGGCTCTATAGGTCTCCTGCAAAGCATCTGCCAACTCCGCTATCTGCTGCTGCATATATATTGTGATAACTGACAGCAATACTTTCGAACGGGTTTCCATGAATAATCTCCTCCGGTTTAATAGGAAGATTATCCACAAACTTTCTTTTTCCATTTTCCAGTGTTTCATATAAAGTAGGCCACATAACACCAGTTTTTGTGTTCTGATTGATAAAGACCTCACCGGCTTTGAAAGCATCTCTGTGTTTAATAGGAATCTGAACTACATACTCAAGGGTTTTCTCAACGTGGCTCAGGGCATCTGACATATTTACATATTGCATCAATTTAGCTAGCATCCCGTTAATATCGAACCCTTCCATCCCAGGTACAACCTCTAGGATTTTTCTATATTCAGGATCCACCAAACCATCACCATGTGAGACAAGTTCATCCTTATTTCTAACAATAGAATTTTCTGCCATTACCCCATTACCTCCCCTAATCCATTACCTTTTATTTCTGAAAGTGCGTCTGACAAATGCTCAAGAGCGGTTTCATACTCTTTAATTTGCTGCTGTTCCCTGTTAATCTCTGCTTGAAGTTCAGCAATTGCCGCTTTCTTTCGTTCTATCGTTTCTTTACTCTCAGAAATATTATTTTTAAGTGTCTGCTTTACATCATCAGACAGAATGCGGATGTCATGACTGCCTTTAGGTTTTTTGGTTGCAATTGAAGCGACAATAGCCCCAAGAACTCCTGCGCCAACCGCTGTTGTTAAAGCGAGAAATGGATTGGCAACAGCGAGTTCAACTGCAACTGTTGCATATTTTGAAGTTGAACGGAGATATTTATAGAGCTCATCTTCACGCACTACGTTCCCATCTTTCCGGGAAGTTTGATCAGCCTTTAGTTTTCCCGCACGAATCCATCTCCGAACTGTTTCAGGGTTCGTCTGGAGCATATCTGCAATATCTTTGACACTATATGTCTTCGTATGCCATTCCTCCCTTCTTCTCCATGGTACATGCATTATACTACATTATTGCTACATTTACAATCAGTTTTTTTGTCGCATTAAAAGGTGCCCAGGTTCCCCCAAGCGCCAATAAAATATATTTACATTGCTACATCCGTCTCCAGCCCGGACTTGAACTCGACTGTAAAGTGATTATCGTGCACAGTGACTTTCTCGATCAGCCTGCGAACAAGTGCCTCGTCATATTCGGTGATTGGGCCATCCTAGCTGTCTATAAATTTCTCCAGTTCCCTCACCTTTTGCATAGCCCCTTCGTTCATGGCATCCTCAAGCAGGAGCTGCCGTTTCTCCTCCCGCAGTTCTTCAATCTGATCCGAAAGACTATCGAATCCCCGTCTGGCGTTCGTCTTCTTCAGCAGTTCCCTCTACAGTGCTTCCAACTTCGCATTTCCACACTCTATATCAATTACCACCGAAACATTGACATAGTTTTTTATCTCCTTATTTCTGATTTTATCTTTCTCACTCGTAAAGACGATATGCTTAAAAAAGTGCCTAAAATTAAGGATTTCTACATAGCTCGTCTTTGTAGCAACACTACCGTCTCCACATGTGTCGTTACCTTCTGGTGAACACATTTTCCCAACCTCGTCACCTCTTAATGAGTACATTTTTTCATTGTTCAACGCTTCTAAAATTTCCACTTTATTCTGCTCCATTATGACACCCTCTCTTTCTTGTGATTTGCCTTGTAGTCTGCTTTCGCATCCATTATATTTAAGTTCTGATCACATTTCAGGATAAAGGTTAACTTGTACGGTGTCGGGTTTCCGTCTTCATCATCCCCGCCGACAATTACCTTTTCCACAATACTCTCAAACACTACACGGTCAAATTCATCCATTGTTTCTTCATTTTCCAGTGTCTTACGGAGCTGCGCCATACGCTTGCTGACATTCTTCTGCTGTCCGATATTCTCTTCCAGATATGCTTTTTCCTCTGTCAGATTATGAAGTTTACGGAGAAAACTGTTATTCTTTTCTTCGTATGCTTGCTGTTCTATTTTACCATCAATCAACAGATCTGTTAACCTGCTTTTTCTTGATTCTACATTATTGATTTCCTTTTCCAGCTGTTTCACTCGTTTTAATTCCGTATCGTCATTTAATACTTCCTCTATGGTATGCAGTACCGAATCCAGCACATCATCAAAATTATCGGTTAGTAACCGGAAAGCTTCCAGAAATGCTCCCTCGATAATTACTTCATCAATGGCTTTACAATGCGGGCAACTTTCAATTCCGTTCTTTGTGGCATTCATACACTGCCATACCGTTTTTTTCGTTACAGTGGTCTGATGCCTTGTTCTTCTGGAAAGTTTATGTCCACAGTATCCGCACTCCAGCATACTGCTGAAAGCAAACTGTCGGGTGTAACGTTCCCGGTTTCCGGTAGTAGGTATTACTTTAGTTTTTACCCGCTCGCTGTGGATAGCTGCTACCCTGTCCCAGATTTCTCTCGATACAATCGGCTCATGATGATCCCTGATATAATATTGTTCTTCTTCTCCTCTGTTATCAAGCCGTCTTTTCGATATGGGATCAAGCGTAAAAGTTTTCCCTTGAAGAATATCTCCTTTATACTTCTCATTTGTGAGAATTCCCATCACACTGCCGCCGTCCCACCTAACTACACCTCTTTTATTTTTAATTTCCATTTCTGTCAATCTTTTCGCAATGGTGGTACTGCCATATCCCTGTATATACATATCATACATAAAACGCACTATTTCCGCTTCTTTTTCATTAACGGTAAGACTCTTATCCTCTGGGTGATAATCATAGCCGAAGCACCCATTGAACCCTACCAGTTCTCCTCTTTTCATCTTCATTTTAACTCCCATCTTTACATTACCGGACAGAGATTCCACTTCCTGCTGTGCCAGTGAACTCATAATTGTCAGAAGAAGTTCTCCGTTCATATCCATTGTATTGATATTTTCTTTTTCAAATATAATGGGAATTCTCTGATTCGTAAGCATCCTGACATAGTTCAATGTATCCAGCGTATTTCGTGCAAAACGGGAAATTGATTTCGTAAGAATCATATCTATTTCGCCATTCATACATCTCTGGATCATTTCTTGAAATCCCGGTCTTTTATCTGCTTTTGTTCCGGTGATCGCTTCATCCGCAAAAATTCCGGCAAGTGCCCACTGGGGATTCTCTCTGATTTTATCCTCGTAATAGGCTTTCTGGGATGCAAAACTCCCCAACTGCTCATCCCCGTCTGTAGATACCCTGCAATATGCAGCTACCCGGATTCTGTCAATCTGCACTCCTGCTCTTCTTCTCCCTCTTCCGTTGGGAAGTGGTTTTGTTGCCTGTAAAATTTCAACCTGTGTGTTTCTCATACATTTCCTCCATTTCTCTCACCTGCCACATTTTTCTTATGGCTTTTCTTCGTTTCTGTGTTGTTATCATACATCTAAAATAAAATATGAACGATTGTTGAAATATTTTCTCTTCCATGATTATTTCCTCTTTCATTTTTCTATTCTTCAAGACAAAACCGACTGTTTTTCCAAATCATTTTCAATAACATGATACATATCCATCAACTTTGCTCTCACTCTGTTATATTCCGCTTCAGACAATCCCCCTGCCCGGAATAATTTTCTTACCAGTGCTATCTTCTTTGCATATTCCAGTTCTTTACACATTATACCTCCCCCTTTCCTATTATATTTTTCGGAATCACCTCATTTCTGCTGCGATCTGCAGTTATTTGTGAATCTGGGTTTGGCTTCCATTCATATCATCTGTCGTTATCGTTTCAGATAACCTCTACCCTTTCGGGATATGGGCACCTCCTTCTCGAAGCATTCCCACCGTTTCCGGAGTGTCTGTCTGCGCTCTCCGAGCATCCGGTTCATGGCGACAGTCTGTTGACAGATCATACAGCTCATTTATTTTTCAATGTTCGATCAGTTTTTATAGTGTACTTTTTTGTGCACTTTATTTTACTGTCATTATATTCCTGTGTAAAACCAAAGTCAATACGCAAGTGTACTTTTTTGTGCACTTTTCTGTTTACAAATGAAATTTTTAGTAGTAAAATAAAATTAAACTTGAAAACACTATAAAAAGGATTGGGAAATCATGAACTTTAATCTTAAATTAAAAAAAATACGCCAGTTCCGGGGAATGACCCAGAAAGAACTGGCGCTTAGATTAGGAATAGGAGAAAAAGACGGGCATCGCATTGTTCAATATGAAAATGGAAGTCGTGTCCCGAAAAAAGATTTGGTAGATCAGATTGCAAAAATTCTGGATGTAAACCCGTGGACATTATATGACACTGCCGGACGGGATGCTTCTGAGATGCTGGAATTGCTTTTCTGGCTGGATGAATTTAATCCGTCCTCTATCAATATGTTTCTTCCTGAGACCTACCCTGACGAAAAATGCAACGATAACGGTGATACCACCGTCCGTTATCATGATAATGATGAATGGCCGGCTCATCCTCCGGTCTGCCTGTGGTTTAACTATGGAATTTTAAACGATTTTCTAAAAGAATGGCTCATAAGAAAAAATGAACTGAAAAACGGTGAGATTACCAGAGACGAATATTTTGAGTGGAAAATCAACTGGCCTATGACCTGTGATGACTGCGGAAAACATGAACCGAAGAAAAAATGGCGGAAACCGCCCGTTTCCGCCTAAACATATTACATACCAGTCTCACAGTCTCATTTTATCCATGAGATTGTGAAACTAATTACAATCAGCACTTATGTATCTGAATTTTTATCCATAAAAGAGGTTCTTTTGCCAGTTTTTCTCGATTCTTTTCTAAAACCTTTGTTCCAGAAACTTTTTCCGCATATTCCAGTTTTGATACTGTTGTTATCACCGTTGCTTCGCATTCAATAATCTTTTCATCTATAAGTGGCGATAATTTTGCACTAATCTCTGCGGGAATATGTCCTAATGATCCAATTTCACTTCTAACCTCTATCGCATTTGCATCATAAATATTCTCCGGTTCTCTCACCAGAAAAACTTTTTCCCCATCTGTCAATTTGGCTATATTAACGGGTCTATCTTCATATTTTGTTCCGACAACCCTTTGTTGCTCTAACATGCTTTGCAGCCTATACCAATCAATTCGTAATAAATCTTCGCTGTTAAACAAATTTTCCTGCCATTCCTGCTCTGTTGAACACCAGCTTTCTTCTAATTCCGCTTGTGCCCTTTCCTGTTCTTCTTCCGATTCCCAGTCCTGCAAATCCAACTCTTTCAGACACCATTCTTCACAATTGACTTCTGTGGAATTACTTTCAGAAGTGATCTTCATATGTTCTTCGCCTTCACAGATCAGCCAATTATGGTTCACAATTCCTTTTATTGAAAGTTCCGGGAATTTTTCTTTTACTTTTTTCAAGAAGCCAGGAATCAACTGATATCCTAAGCTATTTACCTGACCCAGTGAATGGATAACATTCCACTCTTCGTCATAATCCCCCAGCCAACTATACTCATCGATTCTATTAACCTCATAGCTTTCTGAATTACAATGAACTCGCCATGCTTCTTTCATAAAGAATGTCAATTCATTCAGTTTATCTTTCGAACCATAAAAAAATATCGTACAATCTCCTGTATCTGCTGCCATTTCCTCACCTTTAGCACATATTATGTTTTCACAAAATAAGTCTCACAGTCTCATCAAATTAATGAGATCATGAGACTTATTTTTATCATACACCTTTAAAAATCGTATATATACAGTTTTTTTGCATGCAAAATTCAAAAGTTTGGTGTGTAGTCTCATGTAAATCTCACCAGTCTCATTTTAGTATGAGACTTATAATTTCCATTCACCCGCTTTTTTATCATAAAAAACTCCACATTTTTTTCGGATTTTTGCATAATCTCTAAATACAGTTGCCCTCGAAATGTCTAAAACAGCCATAACTTCTTCAACGGTCAATTTATTATTTGCTTTTATCATTTTAAAAATCGTGGTCTCACGTTCTGTTAATTCATTTTCTTCAGCATATTCATGGACTGCTGTTTCTGTAATCGGAATGTTAATTCTAAATACGTCATTCTCAATTAATTCCGGTTTTCCTCCCGGAGTATAAATAGGTGTGTATTTGTATAAATTCCTAACCCCGGAACCTATTGTATCAGCCAACCCTACAGCAACAAAGAATCTTGCCAAAATCGGATTTTTAGGATATGGTGTAAATTCCGTTTCCAAGATATTCCCCTGACGCCGTGGTCTACACCAGTTTTCCGTCCGAATCCAGTCTTTTTCAATAATGACCTTTGCCGGAAACGCACTGGAAAAATCTCTATGAACCAAAATATTACTTACAACCTCTCTTGAGATCAAATCTCTGACACTAGTTCTGACATTATCAACCAGATAGAATTTATCTGATGTGTGCTTTGCTATAAAATCCATTAAAATTTCATAACTCTCAATCAGATTCGTTTTTACAATTAAACGATCGTCATACCGATCCATGTTCTCTTTTCTACATAGCGCATCTGTAACATAGCCCGGTACACAAGATTGGATTACCTCATCTTTTCCAAACAGTAATATAGCTGCAAGATTGTAGCCTTGCTCTCCTGTAACAAAATCTGTTTCATACAGTCCTGCACTAACCAGAAGTTCCTTATCTGACATTTTCAGCCATTCATGACGAGGATTGTTATTTGAAATTAATCTCCGAACTTTCTCCATTAAATCCGTTCTCAAATGTTCTTCCCGAACATAAGGAAACAGCTTACTTTCCGTATAGGTATTGCTCTTTCTGGCATAAAGATTTTCCATTTGTATTGGAGAATCTGTAATGTCCATATCTCCTTCTTCATTTCTGTCATACACACGTCCGGAACATTTTTCTACCGTTGATGTTGGCGGAACATAGGTATATAACAACAACATTCCCTCATATTCAAATTCTTCTATAGACAAATACAGAGTAGGTGACATTTTATTAGGATTATTCAATTGATTTACAAAATTCTTTTTTAAATCCTTAACCACATTTCGATTCACACCTATCGGGATTCCTCCATCTTTTACGCCCATAATAATATAGCCACCATACCGATTGGAAAATGCCGACACTGTTTCATATACGGAATCATGTATCTGATTTACACATTCTTTGTATTCTATGGTTATCTTTTCATCTTTTGAAAGCATTTCTCGCATTTTTTCATGTGTCATTGCATCACCCCTTTTTACTATTAACTACTTACACGCATCTTATAACAAAAATAAAGTTTATATGGAAATACCTATGTTTTTATTTTTCGATTACTATATCTTCTTGCTTTCCAAATGTGTCCATATACATTTTAATCACATCTTCATCTGGCATTCCCTTCAAAACTCGTTCATAAAAATCTGCAAAACCTGCTGCTTCATAATACTTCTCCAAATAATCTTTCATTTCTTCCACAAACATATTATGTCACCTATAATACCTTTGTAAGTCAAATCCTAATTTTGTAGCAATACAAATAAGTTCTTCCCCATCAGCTTTCTCAATTACTGATATTTCAAACATTGCTACTGGAAATCCCTGAAACATTGCCGTTCCATAATAATCTTTCAAATCGCTTCTCAACCTTTTATAATCAATTTCCATAATACTAATCCCATACTTTTATAATCTTTCGAATTCTATATAATTTCATCTAAATCAAGAATTTTTGCTTGTGTTTTCATAGCAATACGTCCTTTTGCAGCGAAATGACTTTTCCTACTGATAGCATCTGCTATATCTTTAATTTTCTGTTCATCCCCATTAATAAAAAGATTCAAGTATTGAGTGGCTCTTGAACAAGCAACATAAAACATCCGCTTTCTTTCTTCATCTGTAAAACTTTTTTCATCAATGTCCACAATAATTACAACACGACTTTCAAGTCCCTTAAATTTACTTGCAGTAGTAAACAAGATTGAAGAATTTGTTTTTTCACGGGTGATCGGGATGCCAGCTATTTTATTAATCTTCCCAAGAATAGAATCTTCCTCTGATTTCAATGACAGAATAACAATATCTGAATATTCATAGCCGTAATGTTCGCCAGTCAACATTCTAATAAGTTTTGCAAGTCGTGTTATGGGCTCCCCTTTTACAAAACTAATGGATGTCTGATCACCATTAATCATCATTATTTTTTTATTCAATGAAATATCAATAACATTGTAGGAAGTAAGCGCAATTTCATATGTATTACGACAATTCTTAGTTAAAAGCAACTTACATTCAGCGTTTTCAATCCACGCAGGAACTTTTTGTGTTGTCAGAAGCTGATTTTTGTCATAAAAAACAAAGAAATGACCATCAACTAGATCGATGTATTCCTTAAAATAGACAACTTCTTCTTCCATAAAATCCTGCCCCTCATCAATTATCACATCATCAAACTCCAAAAAATCCCAATCAATCTTTAGAAGTTCTGCTGTTCTTTTTTCTTTTGACGAGGTATCTGCGCCCGGACGATATTTTGCAATAAATGTATGAATGTTGCAGTATGACACATTATCATAAGGATACATGTGTTGCAAATAGGTAAATAATAATCTATTAAAACAGAGAAACAATACTTTTCTCCCGTCGGCTCCAAAGCGTCGTGCAGCCTCCTTAGCAATCAAAGTTTTTCCTGTCCCAGCTACCCCCTGGATTGTTGCACTTTTTTGTTCTGAAATATAATCCAAAAGACCAGTTTGTTCATTGGTCAATTTCAAAAATGCATGATCCAGTTCACCCTTACGAGCTCCAGGAGCAGATATTAATTCAAAGTCACTGGCAATTGATTCCAGAATCATATTATATTCCTCATCGCTTATATTAACTTTTCCACGAGAAGCATAAAATTCAAAAATATCATATATTGCCTGTCCCTTCTTTTCAAAGTCTTCATCCCCAAGAACCGCACCAGAAATTTCCCTATATTTTAATGGGAAGTTAGGCAGTTTGCTCTTGATCTCACATGTTGAAAACCATACTGCAGCCTCAATAGGAAAGCGATCACTCAAATTCGGTGCTATTGTGTCAAGCATTTTTCGATAATGATATATTCCATCAATAGCTTGGGAAAGAGGATCGTTCTTTTTATCAGGGTTCAAAATACTAACTTCATTTGTCGAAGTGTTTATCTGATGAAAAACTCCACCATGAACTCTAATATCTCCACCTTTTACTTCAAGAACTAATGCCCCTAAAGTTTTATTTAAAATTAGAAAATCATTTTCTTTCCATGTTGATTTCCATTTATTACCACGTTTTACCCATTGAACAGAATGGAAAATAGTAAAATTGTTATTGAGTTGTTCAAGGAGTTCATATACTCTTATTTCAGAATACGGTACATCCGAGAGATCCTCTTTAATAGGATATATCTGTGCCATATCAACGCAAATCTCCCTTTATCTTATTATAGTCTATTTCATAAATTTTGTATGCATGCCAGCCCTTACTTTCAAAATACTCTATGGTTCTGTCAGCAGTATCCTGTTGACAAACCAAAGTGTCTTTGGACGGCCATGACATAAGGATATCATTCCCCTCATCAGATTTTTTTATGGTAGTTTCTAAATATTCGGGTATAGGTATATCATTCTCAGCCATCCGCTCAATGATGACTTGCTCACTATCATCAAAGAATGATGCAAGTTCACTCCAGTTATGGAACATATTTGTAGGATAAGAATGTTCTTTGTCAACAGAACGGCTTAGCTTTACCGTTTTTACAGTCTTTGTTTCTGCACCGCAAAGGACGTCATATCCAAGAAAATACTCTTCAATATATGTCCACCGTTCTTCGTCAGTTTTTAGTTCATTGAAAAACTTTAGTAGAATAGCGACATCTCTCTCATGTTTCTGTTTAGCTTTAGATACGTAATTATTCGAATAAAATGTATTACCCAGAACAATGTTTCTCACTTTATTTGGATCATTCAAACGAATAAAAATTTCTGGTTCCTCTCCGCCGGCAATTTCATAGGTGATGTAATCAAAAATTGATAGAAGTTTTAACGTCGTACTCGAAGTATCATCCAACTCAAGGTTCATAAAGCCAGAATATGATGCACTTTCATTTGTCCTAGATAAGTTATTCATAATTTTAGACTTAATAATCGGCTTACGCATCATTTCTTTGAAATTACCATGAGTGAGCGAATAATAAGTTTTTCCAGAAGAATCATTCGTTCTGCGTTTTATACATTTTCCATTCGGGTCAACTAATTCGAAAAGAGAGTTTGCAATAATTCTTGCTTTTGCCATACCATACTTTTCTCGAATAAGTTTTGAAAAATCTTCTGTCGTAAAATAAGTATTTCTAAAGTTTCCATACAGCAAATCAGATATGTACTCAAAATCGGTCAAAATTAATTCCCGAAGATCAGACATCAAATACTCCCCTCGTGCTTCAACACTTACTCTTTGTCGTGGATGAATATAAGACCGAATGGACGGCATAATTTCAACCTTATCCTTGGAAGTCAAATTGGAATTGAAATACCAATACTTGAACTGTGGAAAGGATATGTTTGGATGAAACTCTTCCCATATCTGTTTCAAATCAATAGTATATATATCTCCACCATCGCTAAGAGTTGATCCGTCTGCTTGAATTTCTTTGTAACGTCCTTTTTCTATATATTTCATGCACTTACCATATTTTGAAGCAAGCACTTCAGTTTCGTGATCTTTTGAAATACAAACAAATGCTTTTGTAAATACGCTCTGAGGGCGAGAAATAAGCACCTTGAAAGGAAACTTATTCTGGAAATCTTTTTCAATCATAAGGAGACAAGTTTTTAATTTGTTAATGCAATCCCCTTCATTTTTCCCGTTAAATATATAAGTAAACGATTGTGGGGAAATCAGAAAACTTCTTGCTCCCTTTTTGCTTTTATAGGTATCATAAATACCTTCGAGAACTTTCTTTATTTGATATTGGCGGATTTGAGACATTCCAAATAACACCCGCATAAAAGTCATATCATTATAGAAAAAGTCAGTCATTGCCGTTCCTTCCATTGAAGACTTTCGTGCAGCGCGTCCTATCTCTTGAACATAATCAGAAAGATTTCCACTTACAGCATAGTGATATACATTTTGAACGTCATTAACATCAACACCCATACCAAATGCTTTTGTTGCCAGCATAATCGGTGTAGTACCTTTACGAAATCCTTCGAATATCATGTGTTTATACTCATTGAATGCCTCGGTACTCATCTCATTGATATTACGACCCGTATATGTGCCGATTCGTTTGTCAAGAGTAATTCCTGCAAAACCTCTAACTCCTTTGGCAGCATCTCCAGCCAATGAAGCATATGGAAAATATACAATAGTTTTTTCGTTGTGAGCAAGCCACTTTTTTATTCTTTCGTCAAGTGCTTTGGTTTTAGCCTCTTCATATTCAGATTTGGAAAGCTTACGCCCTTCTCCATGATGAACAATATCAAATTTTATATCTTCACGTCGTACATAACCTATGTATTTTACTGGATTTTCCATATACAGACTAATAATAGTATCACTAACAGAATCATCTATTCCACCGTTTACTGCCGTCGCTGTAAAAGCACAAATTGGAAAATGATAGATCTTTCGTTTCATACCTTTTAATGTCTGAACCTGATTTCTTAGACGATTAATATAACTACCTAGATACCAATAATCTGGTCTAAACCCAACTCCCCAAGTAGTTACAATATGTGCTTCGTCAACAATAAGAAGTCCAATATCTCTGTCTCCAATAATGGTTTCAATAGAATACGACAACAACGTTTCGGGACTTAAATACAAAAGATCCACTTCACCGTCTTTTATTCTTTGAAGTACAGCTTCTTTTTCAACTTGAGAAATCAGATCTGAGTTAAATACCTCAACTCTCGTATAACCACTCTGATTCAATTTTTCTTTTTGGTCCTGCATTAGAGCCTTAACTGGTTCTATTATTATAGTTAGTTTATTGTATTTCTTTGCAAGATAAACCGCTGGGATTTGGAACATGACGGACTTACCCGCTCCTGTTGATGCAGTAATAAAAATATCTCGAGAGGCATTGCCATTTTCTCCATCATATGAACGTTCTGCCTGCTTAATAATTTCCTCAATTATATGAGCTTGGGAAAGTTCGATGACTTCTTTATTAATATCCGGATTTTTGTAAAATGGAATCTTTCTAAACTCAGTGAATCCATCAATATGAATATCATTCTGTGCAATGGAAACAAGTTCCTGTTCTAAGACAATCTCTTCCGACAATTTTTCATAATGTTTAACAAGCGAAATCCCATTCACTTTACAGAACGCTTGAAGAGACTTTTGAATTCTCTTAGCACTTTCGCCATCAGTAGAGCTTACTCCAATAACATTCGGCTTTATCGCTATAATCCGCTCCAAATCCCTCAAGTATGTGTCAATATCTTCATTAATAAAAACATCATAATCACTGCGTATCTGGCCTTCTTCAATTGTTATATTAAAAGGATAAAAATCTTCTACAGGTGCCTCTTCTAAATGCTCATACTCATATTCATAAAAACTGCCATAATATATACCATTAATTTCAGAAATTGTGCTATATACAGCAAGATACCGCTTACATTCTTCGCTTTCATTATTATCAGCACGAGTATCTCCATTAATTGTATCAATAATTTCTGTTGCTAACTCTGGTGACATTGAAAAATCAATAGGGAAATAATCTGGATACAGATTATTTCTAAAAATTTTTAAAATTAAACCATCTTCCTCAACAGCATCATCTATCCTCTTGTTTATCAGAGCATACTCTTCATAGGTGATCCATACAGAATCATCTTCATCAAGTAAAATAAGTGCTTGAGCAAGTTTTTTTCTAGTAGATTTATCAAATTCAAGAACATTTTTCTTTTGACTAATCTCACCATCTACCAAAGGTTGTTCCTGCAAAGTTTCAAGAAACTCCTGATTAAACCCCTTATAAACTGTCAGTTTCATTTGGTCACCTCTTTTGATTTTATCACAATGTATCTTTCTATTTTCCTTTTTGACTATCTGCCCTTTTTAATAATTCATATTTTAATTCAGTCAAAAAAGCTTTATCATTTTAATTAAGCATCCTACTGTATGCATCGCATAAAACATGTATCACTTTAATCTACATTTTACAACACAAATCGCTTCTTCTCAACTTTTCTACTCTTTACAGTAATATATTTTATTAATTTTTAACTGGCGTTTGGGCAGGTAAAAACACTAATCATAATCTTCCTATTTTCATAATCCATTTTCACCCAGTAATCCCTTATTGTCTGCCCCACATGCCAATCCTGCAGTGAATAGATTTCTAATGTTTTAAAATCCACCAGACACAGCGGTATCGGTCCTTTCTTTTTCCGTTTCCACTTGCTGATCTCCATAGATTCCAGCACTTTATCCAGACATTCCTGACAGAGATTTTCCCGCAGAAACTCCATATCCACAAAATACTTCTCCGGCAGTGTAACCTCAATAGAAGCCATCCCTCTGGACGGCGTTTCTTCTGCATGATAAATGATTTCTCCTGTATTCCCAGTAGTAATGCAAGTATAACCGTTATCCAGTCCATATTGCCGATCTTCTTCATATTCTTCGGTTTTAAAATCCAACACATACCAGTCATTTAAAGAAATTAAGCCTATGGTATCAAACTGCCGATAATAGTTCATCATGCTCCAGTCCTTACTTCCACACAAACAGCAGGCAGCTTTTTCTTTTAGAGTGGATTCTGCACCCACATAGGAAATCTCAGCCCTTCCTCCTCTATGCAACCATTTCTCGTATATTTCCTCCCCAAAATATACGGCACCGATCAAAAGAACAAATACAACAATCATGCTCCAGAACATCCATACCGGGATTCTGTAATACTTGGATTTCCTTTTCTCTGTTTCCTGCATTTCCTCACATCCTTTGCAGAAAAATATTTTGTACTTAAAACAAGTCCATTTAGAACATTATACCATCATTTGAACTTAAAATGTACTCATATAATGAACTTGATCTGTACTTAAATTAAGATAAAGGGGATATACATGGAAAAGGATAAACATTTAGGTCTGAGAATTGATTCGGAGACACACGCAAAATTGAAAAGTCTTGCTGAGTTTGATGGTCGTTCCATAAACGGCGAAGTGCTTTATCTGATACGTCAGGCGATTGCACAGCACGAAAAAGACCATGGAACATTAAAATAGGCAAAAAAATATACCGCTTGAAAAGATTTTTTACACCTTTTCAAGCGGTTGTTTTTATCCTTCTGTCTTTTTATGCAAATACCATCGGAGACCCATATAGATTCCATGCACTCCCAGAAGGAGCAGTACAAGATTGACTGGGACAGCTTTTCTGATCCAGTCTCCAAAAAATACCAATACCGCACCACTGGCGATCCATATCACTGCACTGATCCAATCCCCGAAACATTCTCCATAGGCTTTCACTCCTTCACAGAAAATCCAAACCAATACAACAGTGATTCCACTGGTAAGTAGGATTTCGGTTCCCCATTCCAGAATTCCATACAGGATTTTAGAAACGATAGGATGGGAGATATAGATACTAATCCCTGCCACCGATCTTCCAACTCCTAAAATTCCACCTACCAGCCATGATAGACCTCTCCACATAATCTGAAAGAACCTGCCTGCATCCTGTGCAAATGCCTGTGATCGGACAGCAGAAAACAGAGTGATCATAACAGAATAAAGAAGCAATCCTAAAAGACTGCCCTCTATCTCCTGCATCATTCTCCGGTACTCTTTTTCCAGTTTTCTTTTCCTTTTCTCATAGACTCCCCTGCTTCTTAAATAAGCCGTCCGGTCACAACTTTCACATTTTTCATAGAGTTCCGGAACTTTGACTGGAACCTCCACTGTTTTCTGGTGAGTCTTGACATATTCTATTTCCTTTACCGCTTCTTCCAGTTTAGAACGAAGACTCCCGATCATGATATTTGCCTCGTCTCGTTCCCTGATTTTGGCGTTCAGTATCTTTCTTGTATTCTGCAAGTCTTTCTTCAATGCTTCGACGTTCTCGGCTCTGTTCTCTTTGTTTAATCTCTCGATCAATCGCAGAGAGTCTTCCAGCTGTATCTGCTGCTGTAAGATAATCTGCTCCTTTTCTTCCAGTTCGTTCTGCATCGTTTCCATTTCCTCTAACAGCCGTTCTTCCAGCCCTTCTGGACAGGAGTTTTTCAAATCGTTCATTTACATCCCTCGCTTTCTCTATTGCCCGGAAAGCTTCAGCAATTCCACGTTCTGTTTCTGCAAAAGTCTGTTCTCGCTGTTTAGCTTCGAGGCTAATTCGTACCATTTCTGACAGTCGGCTTCCAGTTCTTTGATCCGCCTGTCCATGATTTCCATCTGTTCCAGTTCCTTTGAAGTCTCTGAGAGAAACCTTTCCTGCTCCTCGATCAGGGAGATCATTTCTTCCATAATGGGGATCACGTCCCTGCTCTCTTCTAAAGTCATTTAACCACTCCTTCCATTTTTCCAGTGCCACGTATGCTTTTTCAAACATCTGCCGGATGCTGTGAAGAATCCGGTTCTGTCTTTTGATGATGTTATTTTCCGCCACTTTCCACGAACCTTTTTCCGCTTTCCCGGCAAGGTATTTTTCTTAGATCTTTCTGGCTTCTGCACCCTCATGGATGGTGGGGATTTCCATTTTCCCCTGCCGGGCATAGGAACGGTGGTCAACCTGTTTCTCCGGCGGAAGATGCTGGTTACAGGTTTTCGCCCATGCACTCCGCCACAGTTCACAGTTCTTTGGATTGTTCCACCCGGTTGTATCCACAAGCACCCGTTTCCACTGTTTCCGATTCCGGGAATCCACTTTCTGCTTTCCTTCCTCATCCATAACCGGAATCCGTATACCGCAGTGCTCCGGATTCTTTTTATCCTGCCACCAGTCCGGATGAGCAGGGTCATTCACAATCTTTCCTGATTCATCCCGTACAAAATCCCAGTCCTTTGTTTCTTTATTTCCCCAGTTGTGGTCTTCCTCAAAAGGTCTCAGGGTAAGTAGAAGATGGACGTGTGGATTACCATCCCTCTTATCGTGGATTGCCCAGTCTGCACACGTTCCCTTGTCCACAAAGTTCCTTTGGATATATTCATCTGTGTAGAGGATCTGTTCCTCCCGGCTCCACTCCCGAGGCAAGGATATCTCCATAGAACGTCCCAACTGGGCATTGGAATTTTTCTCCACCTTTAAAACCTCATTCCATAACTTTTGTTTTCGCCAAATGAGCTTAAATTGTTCCACCGCCTCTTCTTTGTCTTTTGCCCTTTTATAACGAACGGATTTCTGAAAGCGTTCGATATTTTCCTCTGGCACTTCTGCCCACTGGGGGCGGAGCATTCTCACACAAGGATAGCTGACGGTAGACTACTTCTTTCTTCCCGGTGTAATAACTGAACTTCCCGGTCTCATCATTTTTCATTACATCGCCGTTTAGATAGGCAGATGCGGAAATGACCGATTTACCCTTGCTTCGCCCCACGATCTTTACTGTGAAATGAAAAATTGCCACGGCTTCCACCTCCTTCTTTCGGCAAATGAATTTCTCAAGCCATCTGCAGGACTGCCTCCAATGCAACATTGGTCTCGATGAAATCGCCCTCGGAGGGGCGTCCAGTACAAAACTGGTGCCATCCAACCGCATAGGGTGGTCTGCATGAAATGCCCCTCGGAGAGCCCTTCCAATGGGAAATTGGTCTGCATGAAATGCCGCACTTATAAAAAGACGACCTCTGGTTGTCTATAAGTGCGCCGTTGTATATTTCCTGCCGGAAACAATACATCGGATTTTAAAAGTCCTCCCGCCTGGTTGCTTCTGTATATTTCTTCTCTTTGGGCTCCCTGCCCATTGCTCTGGAAAAATAGCACCCATTTTCTTCCTGCCGTTTCAAAAAGCCGATCAGCTTTGGAATATCCACTTCTTCAATGGGGCCACCCAGCACGGATTCCACAGCTCCGCCAATCTGGCAGAGCCTGTGAGTTCTGGCTTTTTTCTGTTCTTCTTTATAACGTTTTTCCAGTTCTTTCTTCTGTGCCTTAAGCCGACTTGCCTTTTCCAGCATATCCTGTTCTCTTTTATTCAGCTCGGCAATCCGTTCTTCCACGGTTCTCTTTGATCTACTCATACTTTGTTTCCTCCTTTTCTTCATGTCTATTTTCCTTTAACTGCTCCATAACGGGTTTCAATAACTCCAGAAGATTTCCCGCCAGTACAAGGGGCATGGACTGCCTTGCCCCCCGCTCCACGGCTTCTTCCACACGGTTTAAAAACTCATCTTCCTTTTTCCGGGTTTCCAAATAAGGATCAGCCTCAATCTGTTCCTGTCTGGAGAAATAATCATTCAACGCAAGGACAACCGCCTTTGTGTAAGATTTATATTTCTTCCTGTCCATACCCCGCAAATAGTTCCAAGCCTGTCTGTCCTGCTCATTCATCAGATTCAGTCGGATGTTGGTATTGATAATCTTTCGTTCTTTCTTCATCAGAATCTCCTCCTTTTTCCCATAAGAAAAGAGAGGTATGAATTACCTCCCTTTTCAGTATTACTTATTTACTAAGACTTCCCATACCTGAAATGGGCTTCGCTCCTTGAAAATTCAATATTTCAGCTGACAAAATAGTGATTTATG
>NZ_SPHM01000042.1:0-25532 GCF_005844125.1 Pseudoflavonifractor sp. BSD2780061688st1 E11 | reverse complement strand
TACTTTCTTGCTAAACATGGTGTAAAAACCGGCTTCAGCAGAATTTATCGGTCTTATTTTTTACGAGGCATTAAATACGTTAGACCGATGTCGGTCTAAAATTTTTCAGGCTCATTAAACCATTGCTGGGAGGTACATTATGAAAGAGATAACTTTAGGAACACTTTTTGACGGGATAGGGGGTTTCCCCTATGCCGCCTTATTTTATGGAATCCGTCCTGTCTGGGCAAGTGAAGTTCTGCCGACAGCCATATCGGTCACAAAACGGCATATTCCAGAAATGGTCCATGTAGGAGATATTACAAAACTGGACGGACGCAAGCTGCCACCTGTGGACATCATCACTTTTGGTTCACCCTGTCAGGGGCTATCCATCAGCGGACGCAGGTTAGGGTTAGCAGATGAGCGTAGCGGGTTGTTTTCTGAAGCAATCCGTATTATTCGAGAAATGCAGGAGGTAACACATGGACAATATCCGCAAATCGCAATATGGGAAAACGTCCCCGGAGCTTTGTCATCCGCAGGAGGATGTGACTTTGCGGCTGTGCTGCAAGCGTTCACAGAAACCCCGGTTCCAATGCCTTATTCTGGGCGATGGGCCAACGCCGGAATGGTACGAAGCCGAGGAATTGATCTCGCTTGGTGCGTGTACGACGCCCAATATTTCGGAACAGCACAGCGACGCAGGCGCGTGTTCCTTGTCGCTGATTTTAGAGGAAAATGCGCCGGACAAATACTTTTTATCCCCAAAAGCCTGCGAGGGTATTTTGAATCGGGCGGAACGCCGCGGCAAGCACTTACCTCCTTTGCTGCAAGCAGCGCTGGAGGAACAGTCCCGCAAGACCGATATTTGAGCGATACCGAAGTGTACTGCATTGTGGGCAATATCATTGGACGCCAGCCGCATAACGGTGGAAATGGAGCTGGATACCAAAGTGACATTTCTTATACCCTGACAGGGGCAGACCGTCATGCGGTTGTTGCGCCGCTTGTCATACTCAACGACCAGGGCGGAGCTTCTATGAGCGTGGAGCGCAGTAATATTTCTCCTACTCTGCGAAGCCAGACACACGGAAATCTGCCAATCATAGCTGCTATGTCACAATCTCCGCCCGCCATGGTCAGCGCCGGTTTCCGCTATAAAGCAGGAAGTGCGGCCGGCAGTATAGGGTATCAGGAGGAATTGGCTCCAACTCTTATGGCATATCAACCTTGCGGAGCGTTGGTCGCCCAACCGGAGAGAAAATATATTGTGCGTCGGCTAACCCCTATGGAGTGTGAGCGGTTGCAGGGATTCCCGGATGGATGGACCGCATACGATTTTGAGCATGGGATAATCAGTGATTCAAAGAGATATGAGATGTTAGGAAACAGCGTGGCTGTTCCCTGTGTTGCTTACATCATGCAAGGGATTTATCAGGTGCTGTCAGAAAGGAGCGTGTAATTGTGGCTTATGTACCCGTACCCAAGGACTTAACAAAAGTCAAAACAAAGGTCATGTTCAATCTGACCAAGCGGCAGCTTATCTGCTTCACGGGCGGAGCGCTTATTGGCGTACCGCTTTTCTTTTTGCTCAGAAAACCTACCGGAAACAGTGTAGCGGCTATGTGTATGATACTGGTTATGCTGCCCTTCTTTATGCTGGCTATGTACGAAAAGCATGGACAGCCCCTGGAAAAGATCGTGGGCAACATTCTCAAAGTAGCTGTGATCCGTCCCAAGCAGCGACCTTACCAGACCAACAACTTTTATGCCGTATTAAAGCGGCAGGAAATGCTCGATAAGGAGGTGTATGACATTGTTCACCGCAATAAAAAAATGGCTGCATCGGATGTTCGGAAAAACCGAGGAAAAAGCTGTGCAGCCGGTCAAAACAAAGAAAAAGCTGTCCCGCGCCGACAGAAAGCAGATTGAAGCTGCCATTGCCCGCGCCAATCGCACGGACAAAAAGGAAAAATCCGCGCAGGACAGTATCCCTTATGAACGGATGTGGCCGGACGGGATCTGCCGGGTATCAGACGGTCACTACACAAAAACCATTCAGTTTCAGGACATCAACTATCAGCTTTCACAGAACGAGGATAAAACCGCGATCTTCGAGGGCTGGTGCGATTTCCTCAACTACTTCGACAGCTCGATTCAGTTTGAGCTGTCTTTTTTGAACCTTGCCGCATCGGAGGAAACCTTTGCCCGCGCCATCAACATCCCCCTTCAAAGGGACGATTTTGACAGCATCCGGGTGGAGTACACCACCATGCTGCAAAACCAGCTGGCAAAGGGCAACAACGGCCTTATCAAAACCAAGTATCTCACCTTTGGCATTGACGCGGACAGCATCAAGGCGGCCAAGCCCCGTTTGGAGCGCATTGAGACCGACATTCTCAATAACTTCAAGCGGCTGGGTGTGGCGGCGGAAACGCTGGACGGAAAGGCGCGGCTTGCCCAGCTGCATGGTATCTTCCACATGGATGAGCAGCTGCCGTTCCGTTTTGAGTGGGACTGGCTCCCCACCAGCGGCCTGTCCACCAAGGACTTTATCGCCCCCAGCTCCTTTGAGTTCCGCACCGGCAAGCAGTTCCGCATGGGTAAAAAGTACGGAGCCGTCAGCTTCGTACAAATTTTGGCCCCAGAGTTGAATGACCGGATGCTGGCTGATTTTCTGGACATGGAAAGCTCGCTGATCGTCAGCCTGCACATCCAGTCGGTGGATCAGATCAAGGCCATCAAGACGGTCAAGCGGAAAATCACCGATCTGGATAAATCCAAAATTGAGGAACAGAAAAAAGCTGTCCGTGCCGGATA
The DNA here is from genome assembly GCF_005844125.1 of Pseudoflavonifractor sp. BSD2780061688st1 E11. NCBI lineage: Bacteria > Bacillati > Bacillota > Clostridia > Eubacteriales > Oscillospiraceae > Pseudoflavonifractor > Pseudoflavonifractor sp. BSD2780061688st1 E11. Next base: position 22,730 of record NZ_SPHM01000042.1, on the reverse strand, counting down.
TGACATGGACATCATCCCTTCCGACCTTGCCACTTATGGTGTCGAGGCCAAAAAGCTCTTGCAGGATTTGCAGAGCCGCAACGAGCGAATGTTCCTTGTGACCTTCCTGGTGCTGAACACGGCAGACAATCCCCGCCAGCTGGACAACAATGTGTTTCAGGCAAGCTCCATCGCGCAGAAATACAACTGCCAGCTGACCCGTCTGGACTTCCAGCAGGAAGAAGGGATGATGAGCTGCCTGCCTTTGGGTCTCAATCAGATCGAGATTCAGCGGGGGCTGACCACCAGTTCCACGGCGATCTTTGTGCCGTTTACCACCCAGGAATTATTCCAGAACGGCAAAGAAGCGCTGTACTATGGCATCAACGCCCTGTCCAACAACCTTATCATGGTGGACCGCAAGCTGCTGAAGAACCCCAATGGCCTGATTCTCGGTACGCCGGGTTCCGGCAAGTCCTTCAGCGCCAAGCGAGAGATCGCCAACAGTTTCCTGCTCACTTCGGATGATGTCATCATCTGCGACCCGGAGGCAGAGTACGCCCCTCTGGTGGAGCGTCTGCATGGGCAGGTCATTAAGATTTCGCCTACTTCCACCAACTACATCAACCCCATGGATTTGAACCTGGACTATTCGGATGATGAAAGCCCGCTGTCCCTCAAGTCCGACTTCATTCTCAGCCTGTGTGAGCTGATCGTGGGCGGCAAGGAGGGCTTGCAGCCGGTGCAGAAAACCATCATCGACCGCTGTGTGCGCCTGGTCTATCAGACTTACCTCAATGACCCGCGCCCGGAGAATATGCCGGTTTTGGAGGACCTATATAACCTGCTCCGTTCACAGGAGGAAAAGGAAGCCCAGTATATCGCCACGGCCCTTGAAATCTATGTAACCGGCTCCCTCAATGTGTTCAATCACCAGAGCAATGTGGACATCAATAACCGCATTGTCTGCTATGACATTAAGGAGCTGGGCAAGCAACTCAAGAAAATCGGTATGTTGGTGGTCCAGGATCAGGTGTGGAACCGCGTTACCATTAACCGCGCTGCCCACAAGTCCACCCGTTATTACATCGACGAGATGCACCTGCTTTTGAAGGAGGAGCAGACCGCCGCTTATACGGTGGAAATCTGGAAGCGATTCCGCAAATGGGGCGGTATTCCGACAGGTATCACCCAGAATGTCAAAGACCTTTTGAGTAGCCGCGAGGTGGAGAACATCTTTGAAAACTCCGACTTCGTGTATATGCTCAACCAGGCAGGCGGAGACCGTCAGATTCTCGCCAAGCAGCTGGGCATTTCCACGCACCAGCTTAGCTATGTGACCCACTCCGGTGAGGGCGAGGGCCTGCTGTTCTATGGCTCCACCATCCTGCCCTTCGTTGACCACTTCCCGAAGAATACTGAGCTTTACCGCATTATGACCACCAAACCCCAGGAACTGAAAAAGGAGGATGAATAACTATGAAACAGAATATTTGCGAACTTGATACCATGATTTTTTTCCGTGAGGCATTGGAGGCTCACGAATTCATGTTGCTTCCGGTAATGGCCTCCGCTGTTGTTGAGTGTCGTACCGCTGACAAAGAACTCAAAACCTTGAATGAGGATGGCGAAATTGGTCTTGCCCGTCTCTTTTCGATTTGGGCGAATATGATGTGTGCCCCTGGTGCAGCAACCATTGTAGGGTGCAGACCTATCACAATGCTCTCTGAGATTCTGGCGCAAGTCCATGCGTATCTCACCGTGCATCCGCTATATGATCCGGAAGGTTTGGCCCTCTATGTGGAGCTGCACCACATGATGGATGCTATCCTAATGGGTGATTGGTTTGAATAAAGAGCCGCGCCTGCGCTTTACTGATGAGGAACGGGCTGACCCTGCACTGGAAAAGCCGATCCGCAAAACGGAGAAAGCTACGGCCAGAGCAGATAAGGCGCAGGCCAATATTCCAAAGAAAAAAGTCAGACAGACGGTCATTGACCCGGACACCGGGAAAAAGACCTCGAAGCTGACCTTTGAGGACAAGAAAAAACCACCTTCCAAACTTTCTCAAGGGGTTAAGGAAGCTCCCGTCCATCTGGTCGCGGGCAAGTTTCACAAAGAGATCCGGGAAACAGAACAGGACAATGTGGGTGTGGAAAGCGCCCACAAGTCCGAGGAGGCGGTGGAGACCAGCGCTTATCTGGTGCGGGAGGGCTATCGCAGCCACAAGCTGAAGCCGTACCGCAAAGCAGCCCAGGCCGAGCAGAAGCTGGAAAAGGCAAATGTAAATGCCCTGTACCAGAAGTCCCTACGGGAAAATCCTCAGTTTGCCAGCAACCCTCTCTCCCGCTGGCAGCAAAAACAGAGTATCAAAAAGCAGTATGCCGTCGCCAAGCGCACCGGTCAGACTGCCGGAAATACCGCCCAGGCTGCGTCCAAAACCGGAAAAGCCGCAAGGACGGTAAAAGAAAAGGCACAGCAGGCAGGGGCATTCGTCATGCGCCACAAGAAGGGCTTCCTGATCGCAGGGGTTTTGTTCCTCATCGCCTGTATGCTGATGAATACCATGTCCTCCTGCTCTATGATGGCACAGAGTATTGGTTCTGTAATTTCCGGCACTACCTATCCATCGGATGACCCGGAAATGCTGGCGGTGGAGGCAGATTATGCAGACAGAGAAGCTCGGTTGCAGGAGAAAATCGACAACATCGAAAGCAGCCACCCAGGGTATGACGAGTATCGCTATAACCTGGATATGATTGGCCATGACCCCCATGAGCTGGCGGCAGTTCTCTCTGCTGTCTTGCAAGGCTATACACGCCACAGCGCACAGGCAGAGTTGAGTCGTGTGTTTGATGCACAGTATCAGCTCACGCTGAGAGAAGAAATTCAGATTCGCACTTACACTGACGAAGATGGGGATGAGCATGAATATGAATATCGTATTCTCCATGTAACTTTAACGAGCCGTTCCATTGCCTCTCTTGCGCCAGAACTACTGACTCCGGAGCAGATGGAGATGTACCAGGTCTACCGACAGACTATGGGCAATAAGCCGCTGTTGTTTGGTGGCGGTTCTCCCGATACAGGTGTTTCTGAAGATTTGACTGGTGTTGAATTTATCAATGGCTCCCGCCCCGGCAATCCGCAGCTGGTGGAACTGGCGAAAAGTCAGGTGGGCAATGTGGGAGGACAACCTTATTGGAGCTGGTACGGCTTTGACTCCCGTGTGGAATGGTGTGCCTGCTTTGTATCATGGTGCTATGGTCAATCCGGTCGAACGGAACCACGCTTTGCTGGTTGTCAGTCTCAGGGCGTTCCGTGGTTCCAGTCTCATGGACAGTGGGGCGCACGAGGATATGAAAACATTGCCCCCGGTGATGCCATTTTCTTCGATTGGGATCTGGATGGTTCCGCAGACCATGTGGGAATTTTTGTCGGCACCGATGGCAGCCGTGTTTATACCGTGGAGGGAAATTCCGGCGATGCCTGCAAGATCAAAAGTTATGACCTGAATTATCAGAGTATCAAAGGCTACGGCCTAATGAACTGGTAACAGAGATTTTTTAGAAGGAGTGATAGACGATGGCAAAGAACAAAATTGAACGCATTGATCAGGAGATTACAAAGGTCCACAAGAAGATCGCAGAATATCAGGAAAAGCTCAAGGCGCTGGAGGCACAGAAAACCGAGGCAGAAAATCTGGAGATCGTCCAGATGGTGCGCGCACTGCGTATGACCCCGGCTCAGCTGAGCGCCATGCTGTCCGGCGGCACAGTTCCCGGCAGATTGGCTGATGACAACAACGAACAGGAGGAAAACAGCTATGAGGAATAAACGATTGCTCCGAACACTTTCCGCCCTTTGCCTGACGCTGGTGCTGGCATCGGGCTTTACTGTTCCCGCTTTTGCCCAGGGCGCAGCGCCGCCCCCGGCAGAGGATACCACCAATGACAGCAATGTGGTGGTGGAAGAAACGGAAAAAGCACCTCCGCTGACCCCGGATGGCAACGCCGCTCTGGTGGATGATTTTGGTGGCAACAAGCAGCTCATTACCGTTACCACCAAGGCAGGCAACTATTTTTATATCCTGATCGACAGGGCCAATGAGGATAAAAAGACTGCTGTTCACTTTCTGAACCAGGTGGATGAAGCGGACCTGATGGCGCTGATGGAGGATGGAAAACCCAAAGAGGAGCCGCCTGCGGTGTGCAGTTGCACGAAGAAATGTGAAGCAGGGGCAGTCAATACGGCCTGTCCGGTCTGTGTAACTGATAAGAGTAAATGTACGGGAAAAGCACCGGAACCTCCGGCAGAAACATCGGAGCCGGAAAAAGAGAAGCCTGCCGGACTGAACCCGGCTGCGCTGATCCTTCTGCTGGCTCTGCTGGGCGGCGGTGGCGTATTTGCCTACTTGAAGCTCGTTAAGAATAAGCCTAAGACCAAGGGCAATGACAGTCTGGACGATTATGATTATGGTGAGGAAGATTCCGAGGAATGGGAAACCGAAGATGAGGAAGTCCTTGAGGATGGTTTTGAGGGTTCTGACCCTAATGAGGAACGCGATAGAGCAGATTGAACCATTTGAGCGTAGCGTATTTCAAATCATTGCGGGATAAGGGACAGAGGACAGGGAGAAATTCCTGTCCTCTGCTGCTCTACTCACTCTCTTACTGTAAATCCACACCCAAAATCAGCACATGGTCAAAGAAAGGAGGACCTCACAATGAACACATGGAACTGGTTATTACACTTTCTGATTATTTTTGATCTGGTCGCCTTCGGAATTTACTTTGGAGGAGACATTCTTTTCACTGCTATCAGCAAAGTTCAAAAAAAGTCAAAGAAGGACGATGACTTGGATCTTTATGATTTTGAAATTGAGACCGCACCCCAAAAGCGCTCTTTATGTGTGGACTCAATCCGAATGCTTTATTCTGGTGAGATAGATGAATTTGTGGAAAAGGAACTGTTGCCTGATGCAGCGGAGACCATGAACGCTTTATCTGAAGCTGAAAAAACAGCAGTTAGCCTGTTACTAAAAGCTTATATCGGTTTTTTGAGCGAAGAAGTAACGGTAGATGAACAAAGTTTTCCCATGGTTAAGGAACTGTTGTCTTATACACAGGGCAGCAAAGAAGATGGTGAAAAAGATGCCATAGATTGTCTGATGGAAGATACGGTCAGCAGAACCCACAGACATCGAGAATATTACAACAATTATCAACGCTATCAACTGATGCAGGTGGATAAAGAGCGTGTGATTATGGCCTGCAATATCATAATCAATGATTTGATTGGCAGGTTGTACCGATATGATTATCGCTTTGGCTATGACATTACACTTGCCTCAGAACACAGCATTGCAAAAAAACTGTCTGATAATTGGCAGAATGAATGGGAGGCTGAAGATGATGAGATATAAACTGGTAATCGCTGAAAAACCATCGGTTGCACAAAGTCTGGCTGCGGTAATCGGTGCAACTGCTCGTAAGGATGGGTATCTGGAGGGTAACGGCTGGCGTGTCAGCTGGTGCGTGGGCCATCTGGCTGGTCTTGCGGATGCAGACAGTTATGATCCCAAGTATGCCAAGTGGCGATATGATGACCTGCCTATCCTGCCGGAGCATTGGCAGATGGTGGTGGGAAAGGATAAGAAAAAGCAGTTTGATATTCTCAAAAAGCTGATGAACGCCCCAGATGTGACCGAAGTGGTAAATGCCTGCGATGCCGGACGCGAGGGCGAGCTGATCTTCCGCAGCGTCTATGAGCTGGCAGGCTGCCAAAAGCCGATGAAAAGGCTCTGGATTTCTTCAATGGAGGACTCCGCCATAAGGGAGGGCTTTGCAAACCTGCGTCCAGGTGTAGATTATGATGGACTTCGGAAAGCTGCTCTCTGCCGTGCCAAGGCCGACTGGCTGGTAGGGATCAATGCCACAAGGCTTTTTTCCGTGCTGTACCACCGCACCCTCAACATCGGGCGCGTGATGTCCCCAACGCTGGCACTCATTGTCCAGCGAGAAGCTGAGATCGACACATTTAAGCCGGTTCCTTTTTATACCGTGGCGCTGGAGCTGCCCGGTCTTACCGTATCCGGGGAGCGCATAAGTGACCGAGCAAGCGCAGAGCAGCTGAAAGAAGCTTGCCAGGATGCAGCTGTCACAATCAAAAAGGTGGAGTGCAAGGAAAAGTCTGAAAAGCCGCCTGCCCTCTATGATCTGACTACTCTGCAAAGAGATGCCAATCGCCTGCTTGGATTTACAGCCCAGCAGACCCTGGACTATCTGCAAAGCCTGTATGAAAAGAAGCTCTGCACCTATCCCCGTACTGACAGCCGCTATCTGACCAGTGATATGGCAGACAGCCTGCCGGTGCTGGTGAATCTGGTTGCCAATGCTATGCCGTTTCGCAAAGGGATCGCCATTACCTGTGATCCGCAGACGGTCATCAACGATAAGAAAGTAACCGACCACCACGCAGTAATTCCCACCCGAAATCTCAAGGATGCAGACCTTTCTGCCCTTCCTGCGGGAGAAAAAGCAGTGCTGGAGCTGGTGGCCCTGCGTCTGCTGTGCGCCGTGGCCCAGCCCCATATCTATTCGGAAACCGTTGTGATTGCAGCGTGTGCCGGTGGGGAATTTACCACCAAAGAAAAAACGGTGAGGCACCCCGGATGGAAAGCACTGGAGGACGCTTACCGTGCCAAAACGAAGGATGCAGAGCCGAAAAAAGAGGGTGCAGAGAAAGCCGTGCCAGAGCTGACTGAAGGACAGACCCTTTCGGTTTCTGCGGCAATCGTCAAAGAAGGCAAAAGCAGTCCGCCCCAGCACTTTACGGAGGACACCCTGTTGTCCGCGATGGAGACTGCCGGAAAAGAGGATATGCCGGAGGATGCCGAGCGAAAAGGTCTGGGGACACCGGCCACTCGTGCCGGTATTTTGGAAAAGCTGGTATCTGCCGGTTTTCTGGAACGAAAAAAGAACAGGAAAACGGTGCAGCTTCTCCCTTCCCACGATGCAGTCTCCCTGATCACAGTCTTGCCGGAACAGCTGCAATCGCCGCTTCTGACTGCCGAGTGGGAGTACCGCCTGGGCGAGATCGAGCGCGGGCAGCTTGCCCCGGAGGAGTTTCTGGACGGGATCAGCACCATGCTGAAAGATCTGGTGGGAACCTATCAGGTCATCAAGGGGACTGAGTACCTGTTCACGCCGCCCCGCGAAGTGGTGGGCAAATGCCCCCGCTGCGGCGGTGATGTGGCGGAACTGCAAAAAGGGTTCTTCTGCCAGACAGAATCCTGCAAATTTGCCATCTGGAAAAACAGTAAATGGTGGGCCATGAAGAAAAAGCAGCCTACCAAGGCGCTGGTGACAGCGCTGCTCAAGGATGGCCGGGCAAGGCTCACCGGCTGCTATTCCGAAAAGACCGGCAAGACCTATGACGCTACGGTGGTTCTGGAGGACGATGGGCGGTACGCCAACTTCAAGCTGGAATTTGACCGGCAGAAAGGCGGTGCAAAATGAAGCTCTCCCTTTATGAACAGGAAACCATTCTCCTCTACAATCAGGCCGAGGACACCGCCGAAGTTTATACCCATGACCGAAAACTGATGGAGAAGCTGACCCGCCTTTCCAAAAAGCACCCGGAACAGGTCTGCAAAAAGGATAATCACAATTTTACAGTCCCCAAACGCTGTGTGTCCGTCCGAGAGCCATACAGCGCCGAGCGCCGCAAGGCTGCCAGTGAACGGGCCAAGGTTGCCGGGTACAGGCCGCCCATCCCCAAACCGAAAGCTGATTGACGATGGGCGCAAATGTATTTGAGACGGTCAAGCAGTCTGTCACCGTCCGGGAAGCCGCAGAACGATATGGGATTGAGGTCAAAAGGGGCGGCATGGCCTGCTGTCCTTTTCACGATGACAAAAATCCCAGCATGAAGCTGAACGAAGAATATTTCTACTGTTTCGGTTGCGGAGCCACCGGCGATGTGATAGACCTGACCGCCCGGCTCTACAACCTGTCCCCCAAGGAAGCCGCCGAGAAGCTGGCGCAGGATTTTGACCTGATCTATGACAGTCAGGCCCCGCCCCGCAGGAACTATGTTCGCCAGAAAACCGAGGCACAGAAGTTTCGGGAGAACCGGGACCATGCCTTTCGGGTTCTGGCGGACTACTTCCATCTTCTCCGCAAGTGGGAAGCGGGCTACACGCCCAAAACACCGGAGGAACCCATGCACCCCCGTTTTTTAGAGGCGGTGCAGCAAAAGGATTATATCGGCTATCTGCTGGATTCTTTTCTGGAGGACAGCCCGGAGGAACAAAAGCTATGGATCGCTGAACATCAATCAACAATCACCAATTTAGAGAGGAGAGTGAACATCATGGCTGATAAGCCCACCAACCGAGAGCGGCTAAGGGAAATCACAGACGGCATCGAGCAGGGCATCAAGGAACTGTTTGAGAGTGAAAAGTATATGCGCTATCTGTCCGTTATGTCCCGCTTCCACCGCTATTCGGTAAACAACACCATGCTCATCTATATGCAGAAGCCGGACGCCACTTTGGTAGCCGGATACAATAAGTGGAAAGACCAGTTTGAGCGTCATGTTAAAAAGGGAGAACATGGCATTACCATCATCGCCCCCACACCGTACAAGAAGAAAATCGAGGAGCAGAAACTGGACCCGGATACCAAGGCTCCGATTTTGGATAAAGACGGAAAGATCATCACAGAGGAAAAAGAAATCGAGATCCCCATGTTTCGCCCGGTCAAGGTCTTTGATGTGAGCCAGACTGATGGGAAACCTTTGCCGGAGCTTGCTTCCTCCCTTTCCGGAAATGTGCCAAATTATGAGGCATTTATGGAGGCCCTGCGCCGCAGTGCGCTGGTGCCGATCACTTTTGAAGCAATGGCCGCCGATACGGACGGCTATTTTTCTGCCGATCATCAGAAAATTGCCATTCGCCAGGGCATGAGCGAGGTGCAGACGGTTTCGGCCACGGTTCATGAGATTGCCCACAGCAAGCTCCACAATCAGAAAAAGATTCAGATTGCCAATGACGAGCAATATCAGGAGATCGAGCTGTTTGATAAACCCGGTCTGTTCTCCAATGGGCGGATTGTCCGTGATAATCTGCCGGAGGGCGTTTATTGCTATGACCTGCGCGGTTCTGACTACGACCCCGGAGAGCAGGTCTGTGTAGAAGAACGAGTGGTTGTAAACCATGCAGGTTCCGTTCTGCTGACAGAGCCGTTGGAGCTGGCGGAAGATGGACGCCTGATGCTGACCGAGGAAGAAGGGCTGAATTTTGTTGGCGGCTTTTCTACCCTCGCCCAGTTTTTGCAAGAACAGAGGAAAGACCGCCACACGGAGGAAGTGGAGGCTGAAAGCATCTCCTATGCAGTCTGCAAGTATTTTGGCATCGAGACCGGAGAAAACAGCTTCGGCTATATTGCAAGCTGGAGTCAGGGCAAGGAACTGAAAGAGCTGAGAGCCAGTTTGGAAACCATCAACAAGACCTCCGGCACTTTGATCTCTGACATTGAGCGCCACTATAAGGAAATCTGCAAAGAGCGTGGAATTGACCCCAATGCAAAAAAAGAGCCGGAAACCGCCCCGATAGAGCAGCCAACCGGCAATCTGACTTACTATGTGGCAGAGTGCATGGAGTTTCCAAACCTCGGAGAATACCACGATAACCTGTCTTTGGAGGAGGCGGTCCGCATCTATCAGGAAATTCCGGCAGAGCGAATGAACGGGATCAAAGGAATTGGTTTTGAGCTGAAAGACGGAAGCGACTATGAAGGACCGTTTCCGATTTTGACCGGGCAGACCATTGACCTGGACACTATTCAGGCAATCGACTATTACCGTGACAATCCGCTGGTACAGAAAGCGGTAAAGGAACTGGCTGCGACCATGCCGGAAATGGAGGTACTGGGGGCGGATGCCAACCAGCAGGAGGCTTTGTTTCTGATCAACGATACTACCTATCTTCATATCCAACCTTGTGACAGCGGATGGGACTACACTCTTTACGATGCTGCGTCCATGAAAGAGCTGGATGGTGGTCAGCTGGATATGTCGGAGCTTTCCCGCAAAAATGCAGTTCTCCAGATTTGTGATGACAACAATCTGGACAGCACTTCACTTAGACACGCTCCTATGTCCATGATTGAGACCTTGCAGGAAGCGGCCTATCAGCAAATGCAGGCAGAGACCAGTCAGATGATTGCTTCTTCCCAGTTGCCGGAGGCACAGGAGCAGGCACTGGATGAATACCCCATGCCGGATGAGCAGGTCTCCACACCGGATATGCAGGAATATGGCTACTCCTATGATGGGATGCTCCCTGTTACCAGAGAACGGGCGCTGGAACTGGATGCCGCCGGTTTGACTGTCTATGTGCTGCATGAGGACAATACGGAGAGCATGGTGTTTGACCCGCAGGAAATCATGGATCATGGCGGTCTTTTCGGTGTGGACCATGAGGAATGGGAGAAAAGCCCTCAGTTCCACGAAAAGGTCATGGAGCGTCAGGAACATCAGCAGGAACGCGAACAGGCATTTCTCTCCCAGAACAGAGATTGCTTTGCCATCTATCAGGTGAGCCGTGACGATCCGCAGAATGTGCGCTTTATGAATCTGGATTGGTTAAAGTCCCATGACATTTCCATAGACCGCAGCAATTATGATCTCATTTACACTGCTCCGCTGAGGGAGTCTGGCACGGTACCGGAGCAGCTGGAAAAACTATATGAGCAGTTTAATCTGCAAAAACCGGCGGATTTTCACAGTCCTTCTATGAGTGTCAGTGACATCGTTGCGATCAAGCAGGATGGTAAGGTATCCTGTCATTACTGTGACAGTGTTGGTTTTACCCAGATCCCCGGATTCCTGCCGGAAAATCCGCTGAAAAATGCGGAGATGGCCGTGGAGGACGATTACGGCATGATCGACGGTATCATCAACAATGGCGCAAAAGAGCCTACGGTGGCAGAGCTGGAACAGCAGGCCCGCAGCGGTCAGCCCATTTCCCTGATGGATCTGGCTGCCGCTGCCCATCGGGAGGAACGGGAAAAGAAAAAGTCCGTCATGGAGCAGCTGAAAAGCCAGCCCAAGGCAGAACACAAAAAGATAGCGCCAAAAAAGAGTGCGGAAAGGGAGATTTGATATGGGAAACTTTACTTTTGAGGAAATGAACCTGATGTGCATTTACAATACCGGCAGCCGCACCGGACTGATCGACAGCCTGCGTGAGATGCGCGGCGAGCTGGCCCCGGAGGAAACCGAGCTGCGGGAGTTGACAGACAGCGCACTGGGCAAGCTCCAGACCATGAGTGATGCCGAGTTTGCCCAGCTGGAGCTGTATCCGGATTTTGAACAGTAAACACCATAATCGCAGGGATGGGGTGGCAATATGCCACCCCACCTCTTTACCCCAAAACTGAAAGGAGCACAGAACACTATGCCAACCAAAGCTGAACTATATGCACAGATGGCGGAAAAGGTGGCAACGCAGCTCACGGGGAGCTGGCAGGAATGGGCAGGGTTTCTCACCACTGCTTCCCGCCTTTACAAGTACCCGTTCCATGAGCAGTTGATGATCTACGCCCAGCGTCCGGACGCTACCGCCTGTGCAGAGTACGATTTGTGGAATGAAAAGATGGGCCGGTATGTAAGGCGCGGCTCCAAGGGAATCGCTCTGGTGGACGATTCCGGGGACAGGCCCCGCCTGCGCTATGTTTTTGATATTTCCGACACCGGAACCCGTGAACATTCCCGCACTCCCTGGCTGTGGCAGCTGGAGGAGCGCCATTTGGATTCGGTGCAGGCCATGCTTGAGCGCACCTATGATGTTTCCGGTGATGACCTTGCCGGACAGCTCACCGAGGTAGCCGGAAAACTGGCTGAGGAATACTGGACGGAGCATCAGCAGGACTTATTCTATATCGTTGACGGTTCCTTTTTGGAGGAATATGATGAGTATAACATCGGAGTGCAGTTCAAGGCAGCCGCCACCGTCAGCATCACTTACGCTTTGATGTCCCGCTGTGGACTGGAGCCGGAACGCTACTTCGACCACGAAGATTTCATGGCGATCTTTGATTTCAACACCCCGTCCACCATCGGGGCGCTGGGAACAGCGGTCAGCCAGATCAACCAGCAGGTGCTGCGGCAGATCGGCGTTACCGTCCGAAATGCAGAGCGCGAAGCCAACCAAGAAAGGAGCAAGCAAGATGAACAATCCCATGACCTACATCCAGAACGGAGACTATCAGATTCCCGACCTGAAGCTGAGCCAGCAGCCGGAGAAATCCCTGGGCAAGTACGGCAGGATGAGGAAAACCTACCTGAAGGAACACCGTCCCATCCTCTACAACCAGATGTTGCTGAGCGAGAAGCTGTATCCGCACCTCATCGAGATCGACGAGACCGCCCAGAGCAGACTGGAACAGATGATGCCCCAGCTGGCGAAGGAAGCGGGAGCCACCGAGGAACTGAAAGCCAGCGATCCCATGAAGTGGGTGGGCCTGATGAACACCTGCAAAGCCCAGGCAGAGGAGATCCTGATGGTGGAGCTTATCAACAGCTGACCCTAAACCTGTTCCTCTCCGAAGCGGAGCAGATCCAATCCATAGATGAAGCAGAGAATGTAGCGCATACATCCTCTGCTTTTTCTTTTGCCCAAAATGATATTGACCATGTGCTGCGTTTGGGCGGCAATACAGACCGCCAGAGGGAGCGTGTGGTTGTAGCCTTTGAAAAGCAGAAAACCACCGCTGAGATTGCCGAGATACTGAAAACGCTGTACCACGGCGGCAATGGCCTTGGCAGCGTGAGCGCATGGTATGCCGAGGATGGTATCCATCTTTCCCACGGGAAGTCTGTCCGTTATGACAGGTCTGCCCAGGTCATTTCCTGGGAGAGTGCCGCAGAGCGCATCGGGGAACTTTTGGAAAGTGGCCAGTTTGCCTCCAATGTGGAGCTTGCAGAAGCGGCAGGCTATGAACGCTCCCTCCTTGCAGAAAAACTTTGGCATCTGTACCACGATTTCAGCGATAAAGCCAGAGATTCCGGGTATCTGTCCTGTCTGTCCGGTATTCAGAGAACCGGGTTCCCGGAAGAAACTGCATGGCTTGCCGAGCAGCTGAGTGACCCGGCTTTCCGCCAAACCCTAAAGGAAGAATACGCTGCCTTCTGGACTGCCTATCAGCAGGACCGTGACCTGTTGCGCTTTCATTACCATAGGCCAAGGGAAATCTGGGAGAACCTGAAGGATCTTGACCTGCCACGCAGAACTTTTTCTTCGGACCTTTCCCAAGTGCCAACCGTCCAGCATTTCATTACCGAGGATGAGATCGACGCCGCCATGACCGGCGGAAGCAGTTTTGCCGGAGGAAAAGGCCGTATCTATGCGTTCTTCATGGAAAACCATACGGATAAGGAAAAAGTGAGATTCCTTAAAGACGAGTATGGCATTGGCGGACGCTCTCATGCCCTGTCCGGCGCAACACACAGCGGCGAAGATCACGACGGGAAAGGACTGCACTATAAAAAGCAGGACTGCCCGGATGTTCACTTGAACTGGGAAAAGGTTGCCAAACGCATTACCTCTCTTGTCCAGAAAGGCCGCTATCTTACCGAACAGGAACAGGCGCAGTATGACAAAATCCAGGCTGAAAAGGAACTGGCAGAAGAAGATGCCATCCAAGCCCAGCAGCCGGAGGTGGAGGAAGAAACGCCAAAGCCTACCCTTCGGGAGCAGTTTGAGCAGTATAAGCCTGTGGTGACTGCCGCTATTTCCGAGGATGCCGCATACCGCAATGCCTGCGGTCATTCTGACCATGAAAATGCTGTCATCGAGGGCAATGCCGCTGTGCGCCGTGCGGTCCTTGGTTCTAAGGATATGGAGCTGATCCGCCTCTATTCGGATGTGCCGGAGTTCCGCCAGCGTCTGCACCGGGAAGTGATCGACGAAACCTATCCAAAGCTCCATGAGCTTCTGCGCCCTCTTTCTCAGGAAGATATTGATACTGCCCTTTGTGCATGGAACGGCAATATTGAGAGTAAACACGCTGTCGTCCGCTATATGAAAGATCATGCAAGAGAGAAAGATACCGCTGCATGGCTGGCTCAGGAATACGGCGGCAGCAACAGCCTGTTCGTTGTCCGTGCCGGAAGCCCGGAGGAAACGCAGCTGCCCTGGCCGAAGGTACAGCGCCGAATCGCCCAGCTCATTCAGGAGGACCGGTTCTATACCGAAGAAGAACAGGACCGTTTTGACAATATCGACCCCATCGCCATCCGGGAAGCCCTGGAGGAAAGGGGCATCGTCAACGGCCAGGTGGCAGACTCGGAAAAACTGGACAATGCCCCATTTATCCAACAGGTGATGTCAGATGCCGAGACAGAGCAGACTTCCGAAGTTTCCATTTCCGATGAGGAATATGACGCAGTTCGCCGCCCAATTCCGCAAAGAACCTCCTATGACCCTGCCGCCCCGGTTTATGCTGTGGGCGATACCGTGTATATCGAGGATGACGCCTATCAGATCACCGAGCTGCGGGAGGACACCGTACAGCTTCTGCCCACCGGCATGGTATATCCCATCTATCGGGCAGAGCGCAAAGAACAGTTCGAGCAGCTGCTTCGGGCAGACCGCCGCAATGCTTACTATACCGAGCTTCTTCCCATTGACCCGGACAAGGCAGATCAGGACTTGCGGGATGTATTGTCCCATGGACTGATGGATGAAGCAGATAAAAAACAGGTTTCCACGCTGCTGCAATCCGGCAGGAGCAACAGTGAGATTGCCTACTGGCTGAGCAGAGCCTACCCTCATGAGATTGAGACCCTGAATCTGGAGACCGGCGATATTGCCGATTACCGTACCACGGCACAGGGCATGGAGCTGGAAGTCCTAGACGCAGAGGAAAAGCGTTTGGCTGTGCTGTATTTCCGCTGGGATGAAGTTGCGCCTTTGCTGCGCGGGATGTATGCCCGTCAGATGGATGGCTTTGGACAGGAACAGCCCCAACCGTCTACCGAATCCCCGACCTTCCATTCCGAGACCGTGGCCGTCTATCCGGGCGATAAGAACAATCTGCCTTATGATGTGGTGGTGGAACGGCTGCATATCGAGGAGCCGGAGCCACCAGCCCCTGTGACTGAGTCGGAGAAACTCTTTGAGGAAGTGCTGGACGAACACCCGGTTTCCATTCAGGTCAATGGCCAGTGGCAGACCTTCCCCAATGCCAAAGCTGCCGAGGAAGCCTCCTATGAGGAATACAAGGCCAACCTGCGCCGCAATGCACAAAACTTCCGTATTACCGATGAGCATTTGGGCGAAGGCGGTCCGAAAGCCAAGTTCCAGGCAAATATCAATGCCATTCGTTTGCTGAAAGAGCTGGAAGCTGCCGGACAGCAGGCAAGCCCGGAACAACAGGAAGTCCTATCCCGCTATGTGGGCTGGGGCGGTCTTTCTGATGCCTTTGACCCGGAGAAACCGGCATGGGCTTCCGAGTATGCCCAGCTGAAAGAGCTGCTGACCCCGGAGGAATATGCCGCCGCCAGAAGCTCCACCCTCAACGCCCATTACACCAGCCCTACGGTCATTCAGGCCATCTATGAAGCGGTGGGCCGTATGGGATTTGAGACCGGAAATATTCTGGAGCCATCTATGGGTGTGGGCAATTTCTTCGGTATGCTGCCGGAGGAAATGCGAAACAGTCGTCTGTACGGTGTGGAGCTGGACCCGGTTTCCGGGCGCATCGCAAAGCAGCTCTATCCCAAGGCGGACATCACAGTAGGCGGCTTTGAGACCACCGACAGGCGTGACTTCTTTGACCTTGCCATCGGCAATGTGCCTTTCGGTCAGTATCAGGTCAATGACAAAGCCTACAACAAGCTGAATTTTAGTATTCACAACTACTTTTTCGCCAAATCACTGGACCAGGTGCGTCCCGGTGGTGTGGTGGCTTTTGTAACCTCCCGCTATACCATGGACGCCAAGGATTCCACCGTGCGCCGCTATCTTGCCCAGCGTGCCGAGCTGCTGGGAGCTATCCGTCTGCCCAATGACGCGTTCAAAAAGAATGCCGGTGCCGAGGTGGTATCGGACATCATCTTCCTCCAAAAGCGGGACCGCCCGCTGGACATTGCACCAGAGTGGACGCAGACCGGCATTATCAGGGTTCCCGCAAAGTCGCAAGACTTTGTGGGAGAAGGAGGAGCGACGGAGCAAGCGAGCTTTTCGCCGCAAGGCGGAAACGAGCAGGCGCAGTCCGCGACGACGCAGGATGGGTTTGCCATCAACCGGTATTTTATCGACCATCCGGAAATGGTGCTGGGCAGACAGGAGCCGGTAAGCACTGCTCATGGTATGGACTACACCGTGAACCCTATCGAGGGACTGGAGCTTTCCGACCAGCTGCATGATGCGGTGAAGTATATTCATGGCACTTATCAGGAGGCAGAGCTGCCGGAGCTGGGCGAAGGCGAAGCCATTGACACCTCCATTCCTGCCGACCCAAATGTGAAGAACTATTCCTATGCCATTGTAGACGGGCAGGTGTACTACCGGGAAAACAGCCGTATGGTGCGCCCTGACCTCAACGCCACCGCCGAAGCCCGTGTAAAAGGTCTTGTGGGACTGCGTGATTGTGTGCAGGAACTGATCGACCTTCAGATGGATGCAGCGGTTCCGGACAGCACCATTCGGGAGAAGCAGGCGGAACTGAACAGCCTCTATGACAGCTTTTCTGCCAAATACGGTCTCATCAATGACCGTGCAAACCGTCTGGCCTATGCAGACGATTCTTCCTATTACCTGCTCTGTGCGCTGGAAGTCATCGACGAGGACGGTAAACTGGAACGTAAGGCAGATATGTTCACCAAGCGGACCATCAAGCCCCATCAGGCGGTGGCTGTGGTGGATACGGCAAGTGAAGCACTGGCGGTGTCCATCTCGGAAAAAGCCTGCGTGGATATGGACTATATGAGCCAGCTTACCGGAAAAACAAAAGAAGAACTGGCCGGAGAGCTGCAAGGCGTAATCTTCCGTGTACCGGGACAGTTGGAGCAGGACAGAACGCCCCATTATGTGACTGCTGATGAATACCTCTCTGGCAATGTACGCCGAAAGCTGCGTCAGGCACAGCGGGCAGCACAGCAGGACCCGGTTTATGCAGTCAATGTGGAAGCTCTTACCGCCGCCCAGCCCAAAGACCTGGATGCGTCGGAGATCGAGGTGCGTCTGGGCGCTACCTGGATTGACAAGGAATATATCCAGCAGTTTATGTATGAGACCTTTAATACCCCGTTTTATCTCCAACGCAGTATCGAGGTCAACTATTCGTCCTTTACCGCTGAATGGCAGATCAAGGGAAAATCTTCTGTATCCTACAACGATGTGGCAGCTTATACCACCTATGGGACCAGCCGCGCCAACGCCTACAAGATTCTGGAGGATTCCTTAAACCTGCGGGATGTCCGCATCTATGACACCATAGAGGACGCAGACGGAAAAGAGCGCCGCGTGCTGAATGCCAAGGAGACCACCCTGGCGGCTCAAAAACAGCAGGCGATCCGGGAAGCCTTTAGGGACTGGATCTGGAGAGACCCGGAGCGCCGCCAGACTTTGGTGAGCCAGTACAACGAGGAAATGAACTCTACCCGTCCCCGTGAATATGATGGCAGTCACATCACTTTTGGAGGCATGAACCCGGCCATTACCCTGCGGGAACACCAGAAAAGCGCCATTGCCCATGTGCTGTATGGAGGAAATACCCTGTTGGCACATGAAGTAGGCGCAGGCAAAACTTTTGAAATGGTAGCTGCTTCGATGGAAGCCAAACGCCTGGGACTGTGCCAGAAATCTCTCTTTGTGGTTCCAAACCATCTGACAGAGCAGTGGGCGTCGGAGTTTCTGCGTCTCTATCCTTCTGCCAACATCTTAGTCACCACCAAAAAGGACTTTGAGACCCATAACCGCAAGAAGTTCTGCGCCCGTATTGCGACCGGTGACTACGACGCCATCATCATGGGACACAGCCAGTTTGAGCGTATCCCCATCAGCCGGGAGCGTCAGGAACGGCTTCTCTATGAGCAGATCGACGAGATCACCGAGGGCATCGCAGAGGTGCAGGCCAGCGGCGGCGAGCGTTTTACCGTCAAGCAGCTGGAGCGTACCAGAAAGTCTCTGGAAGCCAGACTGGAAAAGCTGCAAGCCGAGGGGCGAAAAGACGATGTGGTAACTTTTGAGCAGCTGGGGGTGGACCGTTTGTTTGTGGACGAGGCCCACAACTACAAGAACCTGTTTTTATACACAAAAATGCGAAATGTGGCTGGTCTTTCCACATCGGACGCGCAGAAATCCTCCGATATGTTTGCCAAGTGCCGCTATATGGACGAGATCACCGGAAATCGTGGTGTGATCTTTGCCACCGGCACCCCGGTCAGCAACTCCATGACCGAGCTTTACACCATGCAGCGTTATCTTCAGTATGAACGCCTGCAAGAGCTGAACATGACCCACTTCGACTGTTGGGCTTCCCGATTTGGGGAGACCGTCACAGCATTGGAGCTGGCACCGGAAGGCACCGGCTACCGGGCAAGAACGAGATTCAGCAAGTTCTTTAACCTGCCGGAGCTGATGAACCTGTTCAAAGAAGTGGCTGACATTAAGACTGCCGACCAGCTGAATCTGCCTACCCCGGAAGTGGAATACCACAACATCGTGGCGCAGCCTACCGAACATCAGCAGGAAATGGTCAAAGCTCTTTCGGAGCGTGCATCGCTGGTACACAGCGGAACTGTTGACCCGTCCCAGGATAACATGCTCAAGATTACCTCGGATGGCCGCAAGCTGGGGCTGGACCAGAGGATCGTCAACCAGATGCTGCCGGACGAACCTGGCACAAAGGTCAATCAGTGTGTGGACAACATCATGCAGATCTGGCGGGACGGCAAAGCTGACAAGCTGACCCAGCTGGTGTTCTGCGACATTTCTACACCACAGGCCAAAGCTCCTGCAAGCAAGGCGGCGAAAACGCTGGATAATCCACTGCTTCACGCATTGGAAGACGCTGTGCCTCTGCCGGAACAGGAACCGACCTTTACGGTATATGACGATATTCGTCAGAAACTCATTGCTCAGGGGATGCCTGCCGACCAGATCGCTTTTATCCATGAAGCCAATACCGAAGTGCGGAAAAAGGAGCTGTTCTCTAAAGTCCGTACCGGTCAGGTTCGTGTCCTTTTGGGCAGCACCGCCAAGATGGGCGCAGGCACCAATGTGCAGGACCGTCTGGTGGCACTTCATGACCTGGACTGTCCGTGGAGACCGGGAGACCTTGCCCAGCGCAAGGGCCGTATCGAGCGCCAGGGTAACCAGAATCCTCTTGTCCATGTGTACCGCTATGTGACCGAAGGAACCTTTGACGCATACCTCTGGCAGACGGTGGAGAATAAGCAAAAATTCATTAGTCAGATCATGACTTCTAAATCGCCGGTACGCTCCTGCGATGATGTGGATGAAACCGCCCTCAGTTTTGCAGAGATCAAGGCTTTGTGTGCCGGAGACCCACGTATCAAAGAGCGTATGGATTTGGATGTGGAGGTATCCCGCCTGAAGCTGATGAAAGCCGACCACCAGAGCAAGCAATATCGTCTGGAGGACCAGCTGCTCAAATACTTCCCGGAGGAGATTGAAAAGCACAAGGGCTTTATCAAGGGCTTTGAATCCGATCTGGAGGTTTTGGTAGCGCACCCGCACCCGGAGGACGGTTTTGCTGGTATGGAAATCCGTGGCGATCTGCTGACCGATAAGGAGAACGCCGGCGCAGCCCTTTTGGATGCCTGCAAGGAGGTTAAAACCTCCGATCCGGTGCAGATCGGCAACTACCGGGGGTATGCCATGTCCGTGGAATTTTCCGCTTGGAAACAGGAGTATACGCTCCTGCTGAAAGGACAGATGACCCACCGGGCAACCCTTGGTACAGACCCTCGCGGAAATCTTACCCGTATCGACAATGCCCTTGCTCAGATGCCCCAGCGTCTGGAGTCGGCAAAGGCACAGCTGGATAACCTCTGTCAGCAGCAAGCTGCGGCAAAGGAGGAAGTCGGAAAGCCATTCCTTTATGAAGAAGAACTGAGATGCAAAAACGCCCGTCTGGTGGAGCTGGATACCCTGCTCAACATCGACGGAAAGGGACAGGCACACACCGAGTCTGTTGTTGCCAAAAGTACACGGCCTTCGGTGCTGGATAACCTAAAACGCCCGGTGCAACCCCGCAGTACAGACAAGAAACCAAAACAGCATGAGGAGGTGCGATAACATGAATACTAACGATCTGAATACAGCCCTTTATGAAAAGATGGCTGCCGAACAGGACAAGTTCCGGGACTGGCTGAAAAGACAGCCCCCGGAAGAAATCCTGCACCACACCTATGAGTACACGGTTCGTGAGGACATTGTGATGGCGATGGAGGAACTGGAGCTGACTGATGCCCAGGCTCAGGCACTTTTGGAATCTCCCTCTCCGCTGGCGGATGTGTACCGTTACTTTGAAAAGCTGGAGACCGGTCACATGGATGTGATCCGGGACAGCATTGAGAACCGTGCCGATGATGTGTGCAGAGCCAAAGAGGAACTGCGAACAACACCGGTCTATCCCCATTCTGCCGCCTATGCGAGAGAACATGGGGAGCTGGAGCAGTACCGGGCTTCCAACAATGCAAATCTCCAATGCAAGGAGTCCATTGAAGCGGCGGTGCGGGAACACTTCGACGGAATGTATCTCAGCCACGATGCGGCAAATGGTGTGATCGAGATCTATGGCATGGAGCGTGTGTCCATGGTTCTGTCTAACACGGTCCAGCTTCAGGACTGGGATGGGCGCTACTCCCGACGCAACAAAGAATGGGCTAAGACCATTCCCAACGATAATCCCGAAACTGTCCGTTGTGGTTATGCCTTAAACAGCCACCCTGCTGTGCTGGATGGCTTTATTGATCTGGTGCGTGTAGAACAGCAGCGCAGCCGTACTCAGGGAGAAAAACTGCAACCGTCCCGCCCCTCAGTACGGGATAAGCTCAAACAGGAGCTGCCTGCCCATAAGCCTGCCGCCCCGAAGAAACGGGAGCCGGAGCGATAACTATGGCAAAGCGTAAGCGGGATATGCAATTAAACTTTAGAGTTTCAGCGGAGGAGCTTGCTGTGATTGAGCAAAAAATGTCTCAGTTTGGAACCTCCAACCGTGAAGCCTATCTAAGAAAAATGGCGCTGGATGGGTATGTAGTCAAGCTGGAGCTGCCGGAGTTGAAGGAGCTTGTTTCCCTGATGCGCCGAAGCAGCAACAACTTAAACCAGCTGACCCGTAAAGTGCATGAGACTGGACGGGTTTATGATGCTGACTTGGAGGATATATCCCAGCGGCAGGAACAGTTATGGGAGGGCGTAGAGGAAATTCTTACCCAGCTTTCCAAACTTTTATAACAGGGATAGATACTCCATTTGCGGAGGGAGGAACGGCATTACTTCGCTGCTCCTCTCTCCGCTTTTTCTTTTTATCGGTATCCTTGTCTTTTGCCTGCCCATGCCGGATAATATGATTAGAAAAGATACCAAGAACGCTGCAAGGAGGAAATAACATGAAGATTTTGAAAGGGCTTTTGATGATTATAACTGCACCGGTCATTTTGGTGCTGACGCTTTTTGTCTGGCTCTGCACGGGGCTGATCTACATATCCGGTCTGGTGCTTGGTCTGCTCAGCACTGTAATTGCTCTGCTTGGCGTGGCTGTGCTTATTACCTATTCCCCGCAGAATGGTGTGATTTTGCTGGTTATGGCATTTTTGATTAGCCCGATGGGGCTGCCACTGGCTGCAATCTGGCTACTGGGCAAGGTGCAGAGTTTGAAATTTGCAATTCAGGAGTTGGTTTATGGATAAAAATACGCAAAACCATAAAAATGCCAGACACCGTCTGTTAAATTTGGGAAAAGGAATTTTATATCCACGACTTTACTTTTGAACTAATATTGAATATAATATTAGTACGAAAGGAAGTGACATGATGGGACAATTTGAACAGCTGGATCAGATGCTAACAGCACAAGAAGGAATGCTGCGAACATCGCAGGTCGTATCTTCTGGAATTTCAAAGCCGGTATTTTATGATTATGTGCGTTCACGAGATTTGGATAGAGTCGCACATGGGATTTATCTGTCCAAAGATTCCTGGGTGGATGCCATGTATCTGCTTCATTTGCGATTTGAACAAGCAGTATTTTCACATGAAACAGCTTTATTTTTTCACGATCTGACAGACCGTGAACCAATAGAATATACAGTTACGGTCAAAACTGGATGCAATCCAAGCAAAATGAAAGCAGAAGGCATTCAAGTTTTTACGATTAAAGCAGACTTACATGATGTAGGACTTACAACAGCGAAAACTCCGTTCGGGCATACTGTGCCGGTTTATGATATGGAGCGAACGATCTGTGATTTGCTCAGAAGCCGTAGCAGAATTGAAATTCAGACCTTTCAGGGAGCACTGAAAGCGTATGCCCGTAGAAAAGATAAGAACCTGCGAGCTTTAATGCAATATGCTGGGATGTTCAAGGTGGAAAAAATTTTACGACAGTATTTGGAGGTACTTTTATGATAAAACCCGACTTTGCCACTTTATAAAAAGTAAATCTTCCAAAAACATCGTATTTATCAATGTTTTTGGAAGATTGATTCAA